>JACQAB010000156.1 GCA_016195205.1 Pseudomonadota bacterium | reverse complement strand
TGAACACCCTGAAAAAGCAACTGGAGCTAGGCGGCATCGCCAAGACCGACGTGCTGGCCCAGGCGGCCACGCTGGCCAATGTGCAGGCCACCTTGCCGGTGCTGGAAAAGCAACTGGCGCAGATCCGCCACCAGCTTTCGGTACTGGCCGGAAACTTTCCTGCCCAAGCGCCCCAAGATGAATTCCGTTTAGACGGGCTGAAGCTGCCCGAAGAATTGCCGCTCAGCCTGCCTTCGAAGCTGATCGAGCAACGACCCGACATCAAAGCCGCCGAGGCCGAGCTTCACGCCGCCAGCGCCGAAATCGGCGTGGCCACGGCCAACATGCTGCCGCAGATTTCGCTTACCGCCGGTTACGGCGCCAATGCCGGTAATATTCCCGACCTGTTTTCGCCCGGCAGCATCGTGTGGAATCTGGGCGCCAATCTGCTGCAGCCGGTTTTCCGCGGCGGGGAGCTGCGGCACAAACGCAACGCCGCCGAGGCCGAGTTCGACCGCGCCGCGGCGCAGTATCGCGGCACGGTGCTGACGGCGTTTCAGAACGTGGCTGATGCCCTGCGCGCCCTGCAATCGGATGCCGAGGCGCTGAAATCCCAACTGGCGGCTGAACGCGCCGCCCGCGACAGCCTGGATCTGGCCCGCAGCCAGTTCAAGGAAGGCGCGATCAGCCATCTGGCGCTACTGAACGCCGAACAGGCTTTCCAGCAATCGAAAATCGCCCGGGTGCAGGCGCAGGCGCGCCGCTATGCCGATACGGCGGCTTTGTTCCAGGCGCTGGGCGGCGGCTGGTGGAACCGCGAAAACTTTGCTGAAACACAAACAGTCACGATCACGGAAAACAACAAGGGGCAGAGCAAGGAATGACGAAGCGGATGATCATCATGCTGGTGTTGGTGGGGCTGGTGCTGACCGGAGTGTTCGGCTTTAAGGCCTTTGGCGGTTACATGATGAAAAAATTCATGTCGGCCGCGGGCGCGCCGCCGCAAACCGTGTCCAGCATGCAGGCCGAATACCAGGAATGGCAGCCCACGCTGAAGGGCGTTGGCGGGCTGCGCGCGGTGAACGGCGCCGATTTATCGCCTGAAGTGGCGGGCATTGTCGATTCCATCCATTTTGAATCCGGCAGCGAAGTTAAAGAAGGCATGGTGCTGGTGCGCCTGCGTACGGGCGACGACATCGCCCGCCTGCGTTCGCTGGAAGCCGCCGCCAAGCTCGCCGAAATCACCTATGCCCGCGACCAGAAGCAGTTCAAGATCCAGGCCATCAGCAAGGCGCAGGTGGATACTGATGCCGCCAACCTGACCAGCGCCAAGGCGCAGGTGGTTCAGCAGCAGGCGATTGTCGACAAAAAAATCATCCGCGCGCCTTTCGCCGGGCAGGTGGGCATCCGCGCGGTGGATGTGGGCCAGCATGTGGATCCTGGCATGACAGTGGTGACGCTGCAGCAACTGGATCCCATTTTTCTTGATCTGTATCTGCCCCAGCAAAGTCTGCCGCAGCTGCAGATCGGCCAGAAGGTAACGGTGAAAACCGATACTTATCCTAACCAGGTTTTCGAAGGGCAGCTAAGCGCCATCAACGCCAAGGTCGATCCCAACACGCGTAATATTCAACTGCGCGTGACGTTGAAAAACGAGAAGCGCCTGCTGTTGCCCGGCATGTATGCCACGGCGGAAATCGCCACCGGCGATCCGCAGAAGCTGATCACCCTGCCACAGACGGCGATCACCTATAATCCCTATGGCAACACGGTTTTTCTGGTCGACAATGCCAGCAAAGACGCCAAGGGCAAGCCGCAGATCGTGGCCCGGCAGACTTTTGTCACCACCGGCGACACGCGCGGCGACCAGGTAGCCGTGCTGACCGGGTTGAAAGAGGGCGATCAGGTGGTCACCACCGGGCAGATCAAGCTGCAGAACGGTTCGTCCATCATCATCAACAACAAAATTCAGCCCCGCTTCGATTCTGATCCGCATCCTGAAGACCGTTAGGATTTTTTCTATGCATTATACCGATATTTTCATTCGCCGCCCGGTGCTGGCCACGGTGATCAGCCTGATGATCCTGGTGCTGGGCCTGCGCGCGTTAATGGCGCTGCCGGTGCTGCAATTCCCGCGCACCCAGAACGCGGTGGTGACGGTAACCACCACCTATTACGGCGCCGACCCCGACGTGGTGGCAGGATTCATCACCGCGCCGCTGGAAAACGCCATTGCCCAGGCCAGCGGCATCGATTACATGACCTCGGTCAGTCGCAACAGCACCAGCACCATCACCGCCAACCTGCGCCTGAACTATGATTCCAACAAGGCGCTGACCGAAATCAACACCAAGGTGCAGTCGGTGTTGAATCAGATGCCACCCGGATCGCAACAGCCGGTGCTGAGCGTGGAAGTGGGCCAGACCATCGCTGCGATGTATCTGGGCTTCAACAGCGACGTGCTGGCGCGCAACAACATCACCGATTATCTGGTGCGCATGGTGCAGCCCAAGCTGCAGGCGCTGGACGGCGTGCAGACCGCGCAGATTCTGGGCGGGCAGAATTTCGCCCTGCGCGCCTGGATGGATCCGCAGAAACTGGCGGCCCATGGCCTTACCGCTACGGATGTGCGGGATGCCCTGGCCAAAAACGATTTTATCTCGGGCCTGGGCAACACCAAGGGCCAGATGGTGCAGATCAACCTGACGGCCTCCACCAGCCTGCACACGCTGGACGAGTTCCGCGACCTGATCGTGAAACAGCAGGGTGGCGCGCTGGTGCGTTTGAAAGACGTGGCCAATGTCACCCTGGGCGCCGACGATTATGAATCCCGTGTCGGTTTCGACGGCAAGCAGGCGGTGTATATCGGCATCAAAATCACCCCCACCGCAAACCTGCTGGATGTGATCAAGCGCGTGCGCGATGTTTTTCCCGATATTCAGCAGCAGCTGCCGCAGGGCATTCAGGCCAAGATCGTTTATGACTCCACGGCCTTTGTGAACAGCTCGATCTCGGAAGTGATTCATACGCTGATGCTGGCGCTGATTATTGTCACGCTGGTGGTGTTCGCCTTCCTGGGCTCGCCGCGCTCGGTGATGATTCCCATCGTGGCCATTCCCTTATCCTTGATCGGCGCCTTCGTGGCGATGCTGGCCTTTGGCTTTTCCATCAATCTTCTCACGCTGCTGGCGCTGGTGCTAGGCATCGGCTTGGTGGTCGACGACGCGATCATCGTCGTGGAAAACGTCAACCGCCACATTGCCGAGGGTATGAAGCCTTTTGATGCCGCCATCCGCGCCGCGCGCGAGCTGGCCAATCCCATCATCGCCATGACCGTGGTGCTGGTGGCGGTCTACGTGCCGATTGGTTTTCAGGGCGGGCTGACCGGCGCCTTGTTCACCGAATTTGCCTTTACGCTGGTGGGCGCGGTGGTGATATCGGCCGTCGTGGCGCTGACGCTTTCGCCCATGCTGTGCGCGCGCTTTTTGAAGCCGCACGATGCGGCGCGCCAGGGCTGGGAAGAGCAGCTGGTGGATGCCATCGACCGCACTTTCGAGAAAGTGCACCGGCTTTATGAAAATCTTCTGCGCCACAGCCTGGATTATATTTCCGTCACGGCGGTGTTCGCGCTGATCGTGCTGGGCAGCATTTATTTTTTCTATTCCAGCGCTAAAAGCGAGCTGGCGCCCCAGGAAGACCAAGGCGTGCTGATTTCTTCTTCCACCCCGGCGCCTACCGCCACCTTGCAGCAGCGGCTGATGTATACGGCGGAAGTGTACAAGCTTTTTGCCGGATATCCGGAAACCAACCATGTGTTCCAGCTGGATTCCCCGGGCCAATCAATCGCGGGCATGGTGCTGAAGCCCTGGGATGAGCGCAAGCGCACTTCGAATGAGTTGCAGCCTTTGATGCAGAAAGATTTGGCCGGCGTGGCTGGTGTGAAAGCCGCGGCCTTCCAGCCGCCGCCGCTGCCGGGTGCGCGCGGCTTGCCGGTGCAATTTGTCATTACCACCACCCAGCCGTTCGAGCGGCTGAACGAAGTGGCGACGAGTTTTCTTCAGGAAGCGCAGAAAAGCGGCTTGTTCATCTTCCTCGATCAGGATTTGAAGATCGACCAGCCGCAGGCGGTGGTGGAAATCGACCGCAGCAAAACCGCGCAGCTGGGCCTGACCATGAACGATGTGGGAAGTTCGCTGACCTCCATGCTGGGCGGCGGCTATGTGAATTATTTCAGCTTCGCCAATCGCTCCTATAAGGTGATCCCGCAGGTGCAGCAAACCTCGCGCCTAAATACGCAGCAGCTGAGTGATTATTACATCCGCACCGCCAGCGGGGCGACGGTGCCGCTTTCCACCATCGCCAGCATTAAAATGCAGACCGTGCCGCAATCGCTGAACCGCTTCCAGCAGATGAACGCCGCCACCATTCAAGGCATGATGCTGCCTGGTGTGTCGCAGGGCGAGGCGCTGACCTATTTAAAAGATCTGGCGGCGCGCAGCCTGCCGCAGGGTTATGCGGTGGATTACGGCGGACAGTCACGGCAGTTTTCCCAGGAATCCAGCGGTTTTATCCTGACCTTCGTTTTCGCGCTGATTATTATTTTCCTGACCCTGACGGCGCAGTTCGAAAGCTTCCGCGATCCATTCATTATTCTGATCTCGGTGCCGATGTCGATCGCCGGCGCGTTGATTTTCATCACGCTGGGCATCGGCGGCGCGAGCCTGAACATTTATACGCAAGTCGGGCTGGTGACGCTGATGGGGCTGATCAGCAAGCACGGCATTCTGATCACCGAATTCGCCAACGACATGCAGCGCGAAGGCATGAGCAAGCATGACGCGATCATCGCCGCCGCCAGCATCCGCCTGCGGCCCATTCTGATGACCACGGCCGCCATGGTGCTGGGCGTGGTGCCGCTGATCCTGGCCAGCGGCGCGGGGGCCATTTCACGCTTCAACATGGGGTTGGTGATTGGCACCGGCCTTTCGATTGGCACGCTGTTCACGCTTTTCGTGGTGCCGGCGGTGTATATGCTGCTGGCGGCGGATCATCACGCCGAAAAAGCAAAAGTCGAAGCCGCGGAAGAGCCCGCTTAAGCGAAATCGCGTTCCGACAAGATGGGATTTTTCACCGGCCAATAGATTTTATAGGCCGG
>JACQAB010000155.1 GCA_016195205.1 Pseudomonadota bacterium | reverse complement strand
TGCGCCGCTCACCCACTGGGAAGGTGCGTTCCAGGTAATCACCCTTGGCGCGGAAAAACACCAGGTCAAGAAAGCCAGAATCATTCCCCACCCGCACGCGCGAGGGGCGGCTGCCCTGGCCGGGGAAAACCGCCTGAACCTCGACATCCAAAATCACCGGCTCGCCGGTGGGGGCTTTCAGGATGGGCGGGTTGTTCAGCCGCTCAATCACGCGGAAGGGCTTGTGATACAGCAGATCGGCCAAACGAGGTCCGGCCAGCTTTTCGATCAAACCGGCGAATTTCGGCCCCACGCCCTTCAGGCTTTGCACCGAGGCGAATAAAGGATCAAGCAGGCTGGGGCGAAGCGTGGCCAAGAAATGCCTCTGGTGAAGTAAGGGCGGTTTCCATATAAGAAGGTCATGGATGATAAATCAACGCTGCCGGCAGACGCTGTGCGGCGCAAACTGCTTTTTCGCTCATGGCACCGCGGCACGCGGGAAATGGACCTTTTGCTTGGCCGTTTCGCTGAGGCGCACCTGCCTGACTTTACGGAAGGCCAGCTGGCGCTTTATGCCGAGCTGCTGCAGGAAAACGACCCCGACCTTTACGACTGGCTCAGTGGCAAAAGCGAACCCCCCGCTCATTGCCGCAACGAAGTGATGGAAAAGCTTTTGAAATTTCACGCTTCATGTTGACTTCCGGTTTTAACATCGAGGCTGCGGGCCTTGCCACCCTGCACGGCGCGCCGTTCGGGCATCATGCGCGGTTGCTGTCCGAGCTGGCGTCTCGCGCCCGTCCGCGCACGGTGCTGTATGTGGCGGCCGACGACATGGCGGCGGCGGTAACGGAAACGCTGGTGCGTTTCTTCTCAAAGAACGCGGAAATTCTTTCTTTCCCGGCCTGGGATTGTTTGCCGTACGACCGTGTGGGCCCCAGCGCAAGTGTGATCGCCCAGCGCGTGGAAACCCTGTGCCGGTTGCAGGAAACGCCCAAGGTGCCGCGCGTGGTGATTACCACCGCGCATGCCGTCATTCAAAAAGTGCCGCCGCAGGGGGCGTTTACGGGTCATGCCTTCGCGCTGGCCAAGGGGCAGGTGCTGGATCTGGCCAAGTTCAAAAGCTTTCTGGCGCATAACGGCTATGCTCGCGTGGAAACCGTGCGCGAGGCGGGCGAATTCGCCATGCGCGGCAGCCTGATTGACGTGTTTCCCTCGGGTGCGGAACTGCCGCTGCGCCTGGATTTGTTCGGCGACCAGGTGGAATCAATCCGTAGTTTCGATCCGCTATCCCAGCGCACCGTGGCGCCGCAGGACAGCGCAAACTTCCTGCCCGTTTCTGAAATTCTTCTGGACGATGCCGCCATTGCCCGTTTCCGGTCCGGATGGCGCGAGCATTTTGGCGTCGGCGCGGGCGATCCGCTTTATGAAAGCGTCAGCGAAGGGCGCAAATATCCGGGCATGGAGCATTGGCTGCCGCTGTATTATCCGCAGCTTGCCCCGGTGACGGCGTTCATGGAACGCGCGGTGATCGTGGTGGATGCCGCGGTGTTTGAGACGCTGAAAGCCCGCCGCGCGCAGATCGAGGATTTTTACGCCGCGCGCGTGGCGCTGGCGAAATCAGAACGCAAAAGCGGCCAGCCCATCTACCGCCCGCTGCCGCCCGACATGCTTTACCTGCCGCTGGCGGAGTGGGAGAAAACCCTTGCCGCACATGCCTCGGCGCAGCTTTCGCCGTTTCCGCCGCCGGAAGGCGGGCTGGATGCCGGAGGCCGCCGCGCGCGTGATTTTGCCGATCTGCGCGCCAGGTCCGACATTAATTTATTCGAAGCGGTGCACGACGCCATTGCGGATGAGCGCAAAAACCGCCCGGTGCTGTTCGCCTGTTACAGCGAAGGTTCGGCTCATCGCCTGCAGCACGTGCTGAACGATCACGGTCTTTCGAATATCGAAGATGTAAAAGATTTTTCGGCGCTTTCGACGCGCGGGGCTTCCGTCACCGGCCTTGCGGTGCTGGGGCTGGAGCATGGCTTTGCCTCGAATGACCTGCTGGTGTTCAGCGAACAGGATATTCTGGGCGATCGTCTGTCGCGTCCTAAGCCGCGGCGCGGCAAAACCGATGAATTCTCACTCGAGCTTTCGCAATTGGCGGAAGGCGACCTGGTGGTGCATGCCGAGCACGGCATTGGCCGTTATATGGGCCTGGAAACGCTGGATGTAGGCCGCGCGGCGCATGATTGCCTGCGCATTATGTATGACGGCAATGCCAAGCTGTTCGTGCCGGTGGAAAACCTTGAGGTTTTAAGCCGTTATGGCTCGCATTCCGAGACCGTGGCGCTGGACCGGCTGGGCAGCGCGGCGTGGCAGGGGCGCAAGTCGCGCGTTAAAAAGCGTTTGAAGGATATGGCCGACGCGTTGCTGAAAATCGCGGCGGAACGGCTCTTGCATGATGCCGAGCGCATCGTCGCCCCGGCGGGCACGTATGACGAATTCGCCGCGCGTTTTCCTTATGCCGAAACGGAAGACCAGGAACGCGCCATCGGTAACGTGTTCGATGATCTGGCCAGCGGCAAGCCGATGGACCGTTTAATTTGTGGTGATGCCGGTTTTGGCAAAACCGAAGTGGCCATCCGTGCCGCCTTTGCCACGGTACAATCAGGCCTGCAGGTGGCGCTGGTGGTGCCGACCACGCTTTTAGCGCGCCAGCATTTCCGTAATTTCGCCGCGCGGTTTCATGGCTTGCCGGTGCAGTTGGCGCAGCTTTCGCGGCTGGTGGCACCCAAAGAGGCGAAGGAAATCAAGGAAGGGCTGAAAGAAGGCAAAATGGACATCGTGGTGGGCACGCATGCGCTTTTAGGCAAGGAAATCAGCTTCAAGAACCTTGGTCTTCTGATTGTGGATGAAGAGCAGCATTTCGGCGTGAAGCAGAAAGAACGGCTGAAACAGCTTCGCGCCGATGTGCATGTGTTGACGCTGACGGCCACACCCATTCCCCGCACGTTGCAGCTGGCGGTGGCGGGGGTGCGCGAGCTTAGCCTTATCACCACCCCACCGGTTGACCGGCTTTCGGTGCGCAGTTTCGTGCTGCCTTACGATGGCCTTGTGATCCGCGAGGCGCTGATGCGCGAGCATTATCGCGGCGGGCAAAGTTTTTACGTCTGCCCGCGCATCGAAGACCTTGATGGCTTGCGCGCCAAGCTGGCCGAACTGGTGCCGGAGTTGAAAATCGCCACGGCGCATGGGCAGCTCAGCCCCTCGGCGCTGGAAGAGGTGATGGAAGCATTCGATGAAGCGCGGTTCGATGTTCTGCTTTGCACGCATATCGTGGAATCCGGGTTGGATATTCCCAACGCCAATACCATCGTTATTCATCGCGCCGATATGTTCGGCCTGGCGCAGCTTTACCAGCTGCGCGGGCGCGTGGGCCGGGCCAAGCAGCGCGGTTATGCCTATCTCACCTACGATCCGGTCAAGCCGCTTACGCCCGCGGCGCAGCAGCGGCTGGAGGTGCTCAGCACGCTGGAAGGGCTAGGCGCGGGATTCCAACTGGCCAGCCATGATCTGGACATTCGCGGCGCGGGGAATTTATTGGGCGAGGAACAATCGGGCCAGATCCGCGAAGTGGGGATCGAGCTTTATCAGCAGATGCTGGAAGACGCCATTCACGCCGCGCGCATCGGAGAGAGCGAGGCGGTGCAGGCGCAGGATAAATGGACGCCGCAAATCAACCTGGGCATGGCGGTGTTGATTCCTGAAACTTATGTAAGCGATCTGGGATTGCGGTTGAATCTTTATCGCCGCCTTGCCGCGCTGGAAGACCGCGCGGCGATTGAATCTTTTGCCGCGGAACTGATTGACCGTTTCGGCGCCCTGCCGCCGGAAGTGCAGAACCTGCTGGAAATCGTGGCGATTAAACAATTGTGCCGCGCCGCAGGGATCGAGCGGCTGGATGCCGGGCCGCAGGGCGCGGTGCTTACGCTGCGTAACAACACCTTCGCCAAGCCTGAGAAACTGGTGGGTTATATTCAGAAAAACGCCGCGCTGGTAAAGGTGCGCCCGGATCAGAAAATCGGCTTCACCCGCAGTTTTGACGACGCCCCGGCACGGCTGAAGGGGGTGCGGAAGATTTTGGATGACTTAATTATGCTTTCAAAATAAGGACTTATATGAAATGACTTGACTGTGTACACGTTTTGTGTACACATAGGAGCGTGGAAACATGGATCTCGAATTCGAATGGGACGAAGAAAAGCGCGCATATAATATCCGGGAGCACAAAGTTGATTTTCGGTATGTCGTGCTGATCTTTAACAATGCGATTCTTGAAGAGATCAATGACCGCGATAACTATGGCGAAGAACGCATCATCGCCTATGGCCATATAGAGGGAACCGTTTACCGGGTGGTTTACACGATGCGGGGGAAAACTTTCCGCCTGATCTCCGCCCAGAAAGCAGAAAGACATGACCAAGAAAGATACTATAAAACGGTATTCCATGGCTGAGATCAAAGCCATGATCGCGCGCGGGGAGTATTCTCCAACGCCATCCGATGCCCCCGAGGCCGAGCCGATGCCGGAAGGTTTTTGGGACCGCGCGAAGATTGTGTATCCGCATGAGCGGAAGGCTTCCATCCATCTGCGCGTTGATCCTGATGTGCTTAAATGGTTCAAGGAACAGGGT
>JACQAB010000158.1 GCA_016195205.1 Pseudomonadota bacterium | reverse complement strand
GGCCGCGGCCATTTGCTCCTGGCTGTAAGGCGCGGTGGTCACGATGTCCCGGAGCAAGGGCAGGGAAATTTCCAACCCGGCAAACAAGGGCAAATCCACCAGATTGGTATTCATGTGGTGGAGGGCGTCTTCCCAAAACTTGTTTGAACCGCCGCCACCTTCGGCGGCCCCGCTGCCCCCGGAAATCGCCACGGCGATTTCGTCCAGTAGATTGACGATGTTAATCGTCAGGCCGCCGCCTGCCTCCGGGCGGCTGGCCTCCCAATTCAGGAAATTGAAGCGGTTTCGCCCACTGGCATCTACGATGACCAGATCATCGGTGCGGCCGCACTCCGCCGCCCAATGCTCCCATTGGCGGCGTTCTTCCTTCTTGGCGCAAAGCACCAGCCCGCCGAACCCGGCGGCCAGGTAGCCGTAGGCCAGGTGCTTGGCGGGGCCGGAAGTTTTACCACTGCCGGTTGCACCAAAGACACAGACGCCCGTGAGGGCGTCGGCAAGGCGGAAGCCCTCCCCATTGCCCCAATCCCGCAACACCGTTTGCGGGTGGAATTCTGGCAACGGATCCTTGCCCTGCTTCATGCTAAAAAAATGGCAAGGGCCGGTTTTATCGGCAAGGCAAAACCGGCTTCGGGGTGTCAGGGGATTCTCCCCCTGCGGCCGGTCCAGAGCGGCAAGGCTCTGGCGGCATCCAACCGGCGGACGGTTGGGCATGGGTTCCAAGGGCGGCACGCCTTTGGGCAGGGATTCAAGGGGCGCGGTCCCTTGGGCGGGTTTCGGAAGGGCTTTTTTCTGCTGCGCCGGGGGATGTGCGGCGCAGCCACACGGCCTCGGCGTCTTTATGGGCGTGCCGGGTAGTTTTTGCCGTCATGGGGAAAATGCGGAAACTGGCGGTCAGGGCCAGTCTCCCGAGACAAGGCGATAATGATTATGATATAATGTTCGGAAAGGGGGCCGGGCTGCGACGGGTAGGGAGCATGGCGATATTCAGACTAGAGGCGAAGGTTTTCAGCCGCGAGAAACGAGGGCGGTCGGTTATCGCCGCCGCCGCTTACCGGGCGGGAACGAAGCTCAAGGATGAGCTTCGGGACAAAATCTTCGACTATGCCCGCAGAACCAAGGGCGTCATCCAGTCGGACATTTTAGCGCCGGAAGGCGCTCCGGGTTGGGTTCACGATCCAGGGCAGCTTTGGAACAAAGTCGAGGCGGGCGAGAAGCGCGTGGATGCGCAACTCGCACGCGAGTTTATTTTGGCAGTTCCGCCGGAACTGTCCGCCGCCGCCCAATTCCAGACGGCGGTGGATTGGGCCAAAGAAGAACTGGTCACTTCCGGCATGGTTGCCGAAATCTCCCTTCACCATACCAAGAGCGGCAAGAATCCCCACGTGCATATTCTCTGCACCATGCGGAAATTGGACGGCGAAAAATTCAGCCCCAAAAAGCCACGGGAATGGAATGACGTGGGATTGCTGGTCAAGCAACGCGAGTCGTGGGCTGACGCCGTCAATGCCGCGCTGGAGAAAGCCGGACGTGATGAGCGGGTGGATCACCGCTCGCTCAAAGACCGTGGCATTGACCGTGCGCCGGAGCCGAAAATCGGCGTGGCGGCCACGGCCATGAAGCGCAAGGGCGTCCTGGACGATCCGGAGCGGTTCCAAGTCGTCCGCAAGGTGAAGCTGCTTAACGATTCCATGCCGTTTATGCGGGCCATCCAGCGGCGCGGCGAAATCCACCATTACGGCATGGCCGCAAAATGGTGGGATAAAACGGCGTTCTTTATGTCCCGCGTTCGCGATCAGGCCAAAAAGGTTTGGCAAAAGCTGGTGGAGACGCGGCGGGACAAGGGTTCGGAACCGGAAAGATAACGCACTATGAAAACAAACAATGAAGTGAAACGCCAGGCGATGAACGCGATCACCAATGTCGAGACGGTCGCTCGCGTGGGAATGGTCAAGCTGACCGGTGGAGTCAGCTTGTACGTGGCGCGGATTCGGGAGGCCGACCGCCAGGCCGGAACCGCTCCGCGCAAGGTCAGGCGTGATGCGATGGGAAGGGAATTATGACTGACCCGCTTGCCCAATACCGGAAGAAACCGGCGGGCGGGGCGGCGGAACCGCCGCCGCCCAAAGGGCCGGATGAATATGTGGCGTTCTACGCCAAAGACAGGGTTGACCGCCTGATTATCCGGCGGGCGAACGATATGGCGCGGTCGCCAGGATATGGCTACCTGCTGGACATCACCTACGACGGGCCGTATGGCACCAACTTTGTGCTCGTCTATTCGTTTATGATGATGGTGTTGGTGGAGGGCAGGAACTTG
>JACQAB010000137.1 GCA_016195205.1 Pseudomonadota bacterium | reverse complement strand
CCCACCACTTCGGCGAACAGCGGTTTGTCGGCCAGGAATTCAGAGGTGAGGCCATGCACGGCCTGCGCCTCGGGCGGCACCTCGCGCTCGGGATTCAAATAGCGGTGAAATGTTTTGCCGCTGGGAATGCCGTTGACGATTTCGATGCAGCCGATTTCCACCACGCGGTCGCCGTTGGCGGGATCAAGCCCGGTGGTTTCGGTGTCCAGAACAATTTCGCGCATAAAAGAGGCCTTAGGCCCTAGGCATTAGGGGTTAGGAAGAACGGAAGCCATTCACCAATCGCCGCCCACTGGGCATCGCTCAACTCATATCTCTTCGCCATAGCTATCTCCTTGCTATGACTCTTGAATCAAACTCACCTTAATGCTTGGTTAATTGTTGATTGTACCTAGTGCCTAAGGCCTAATGCTTGGGGCCTATAACCCCAATTTCCGCCAGAACAGGTGTTCCAGCCGCTGCTCGCCCTCAAATCCGTAGAGTTGGTTGATGATGACAAGGCCGGTGGGCGAAGTGGTGTTGATCTCGGAAAGCCACGGGCCAATCACGTCGATGCCCACGAAATAGAGGCCCATCAGCTTCAGCATGGGCGCGATCTGGGCGCAGATTTCCAGGTCGCGCGGGGACAGCTTGCAGGCCTCGCCCTTGCCGCCTTGCGCGAAATTGGCGCGGAATTCGCCTTTGGCCGGCACGCGGTTGACGGCGCCCACCGGCTTACCCCCGAACAAAATGATGCGCTTGTCGCCCTGCATCACCTCGGGCAGGAAAGGCTGGAACAGCAGCGGCTCTTGCGAGGCGGAAAAATGCTTGTTCAGCAGGTCTTCAAACGCGCTGTCACCCGCCTTGACATGCCACACCTGGTTGCCGGCATGGCCGTAAAGGCGTTTCACCACCAGATCGGGATGCGCGGCGGAAAAGGCGCGGATTTCGCTGCGTTCGACGCTGATCAACGTAGGCGGAATCAGGTGAAAAAAATGCGTGGTCAAAAGCTTTTCCGGGGCGCTGCGCACGCCGGTGGGATCGTTGAAAACCCGCACCTTTTCCTTCACCAGATCCAGCAGATAGGTGGTGGTTAAATACGGCATGTCAAACGGCGGGTCCTGGCGCAGCAGGATGACATCCACGTCATCCGCCAGGTTGATACGTTTGGCATCAAAGAAGCAGAAATGCTTCTCGCCTTCGGCATGCAGCGTGAGCGGGCGCGCCAGGGCGGAGAGTTTCCCTGACTGCCAGGTCATTTCCGAAGGGGTGTAATGCCACAGCGTGTGGCCCCGCTCCTGCGCCGCAAAGCCCAGGGCGAAGGTTGAATCGGAAGCGCGTTTGACGCGCTCCATGGGGTCCATTTGTAAGGCGATACGCATAAAAAGTTTCGCGGTTTCGTGGTTGCGAGGTTTCGGGGTTCATAAAACCACGCAACCTCGCAACTCCGCAACCTCGCAACTAGATTTCCACGAGCGCGATCCCCAGGGTTCCCGCCGCTTCACGCAACTCTCTATCCATGGCCGCCAGGGGCAGCGCGCGGCGCAGGCTGAGTTCAAGGTAACTGGCGGCATAAAGCGAGACGGAAAACCGCGCGGCGAGGCGCAAGCTTTCGCCAAAGGCGGCATCGAACGTGGCCAGGTCCGGCGCAATAGGCAGGCAGGAAAGATCGGCCAAGCAGGCATCGCGGTACCAGCCCTCGATCATCTTCAGGCGCACGGCCGATTGCAGCCCGTTGCCGACTTCCAGCCGCCAATGCTGGGGCACCACGGCGCCCTTCTTGGCCACCGTTTCCAGCAGGGCGCGGGTGCCTTCCGTCTGCTTGTCGCGGAAGAACCAGGAAAGGGCGGTGGCGCTGTCGAGGACGAGGGTCATAAGAAGGGTTCGAGGGTTCGGGGGTTCGAGGGTTCGAGGACAGAAAGGTTCGGCTGGCCCCCGCGCACCCACGAACCCGCGCACCCACGCATCCTCATTTCCGCCCCGCAATCAGGCTGTGCAGGGCGATGGTGCCCAGGGCGGCTCCTTTGGCCCGGTCAAGGATGCGCGAGACCGCCAGCTTGGGTGCGCGTTCGCCCTCCGGCGCGGGCGGCAACAGGCGCGCCACCGGCTGCCCGCGGCGGGTAATGACGATCTCCTCGCCCTTGTTAGCCAGGTCGATCAATTCAGATAAAGTGTTCTTGGCCTCGAAAGAGCCTATTTCTTTCATAGAGTTACATTAAGCTAGATTGAAAGCTAGATTAATACATATCAAATGATGTGTAAATATTTATAATATAGTTTCGATATCGAAGTGGTTATCCTTAATTATCCCAAGCGGGTCCTTTTTAAACTTTTATGATAAGCTTGGATTTATGGCAAAAAAACCTCATATGCGCCTGAGGCGCGTTCGTAACCCTGAAGCGATGAAGGACGAAGAATATCGCTATTGGCAACGGCAAGCCACGCATGTGCGCCTTGCGGCGGTTTCCGAAATCAGCAGCGAGGCCTATGCCTTAAAGGGGACGCATGTATCCAGACTTCGAAGAACTCTTGTTCATCTTGAACGAGAGCAAGGTTAAATATCTTATTGTCGGGGCTTATGCGGTGTCGCTCTATGCCCAGCCACGCGCCACTAAAGATCTTGATATTTTCATAAAGCCGGATTTGGCCAATGCCAGAGCGGCTTTCGCGGCCCTGAAAAAATTTGGAGCCCCCCTGGGCAATCTCAAGCCACGAGATCTTATCGAGCCTGGCAAGTTCTTTCGCATGGGCGTAGCGCCTATCATGGTTGACATTTTCCCTGAAATTACCGGCCTTGATTTTGATGCCGCCTGGAAAAACCGCGAGGTTGCCGCCGTGGACGGGAAAAATGGGCTTAAAGCCAACTTTATCTCCGAAGAGGATTTAATCACTGCAAAGATAGCCGTTGGCCGCTCGCAGGATTTAGCAGATGTGGATGCTTTGCGCACGGTCAAAACAGGATATAAGAAAACCGCAAAAAAGCGACGATGAAGGGACCGCACCGTTTAGGCCCGCTGTTTTCTTCCGGAGCGCGCTATCCCTGGGGAGAGATTCCCGACCGTGCCGGCGTGGCTTTGGGGTGATAACTCCCTACTGCAAATTCCCCTTCAGCTTCTGAAGAATAAGCGCCGTTTGGTGCGCATTAAGCCAATGTAAAGCATGCTTCGGTATGAATGGTCCGGTTGTTTAAAGCGATATTTTCCCGGCCCGTTTATGAGCATCACCCTTTTCATCCGTGACTACCTCCCCTGCCTGCTTTCGGTCGCCGCGCGAAAACGGAAGGCTGGAAAATGCCGGCAAACGTGGTTCCTGCCTT
>JACQAB010000150.1 GCA_016195205.1 Pseudomonadota bacterium | reverse complement strand
GGCGTTCAGCATTTTCTCGTTGTCGCGGATGATGATGTGCTCGGGGATGTAAAGCACGCGTGAATTTTTATAGCTGCTGATGCGCAGCTCTTGCACCGGATAGCTGCCGCCGCGGCTAGAGGAATCGGTGACAATCAGCGCGGGTTTGTGGCCCACTTCCTTCGCGCCCCAGTAGAGAAAGAAATTTTTCAGGCCGGCGGGCACCATGCCGTGCCATTCGGGGGACACCACGGTAAGCACTTCGGCCTTTTTCAGGCGCTCGGCATAGGGTTTCCAGATTTCCACGCGCTCACCCTTGCCGGTCCATACATCGTCATCCCAAAGCGGGATGGGATTGCCGGTAAGATCGATAATGTCGGCGGTATTGGCGAGATCCAGCTTTTTCCAGGCGCTTTCCAGATAGCCCGCGATTTTGCGCGTTTGTGAATTTTTGCGATGGCTGCCGCTGATAATCGCGTTCAGCATCTACATGACCTGCCGCACTTCGGCGACTTCGGGAATGTAATGCTTCAGCATGTTCTCAATTCCCGATTTCAGCGTGGCGGTGGAACTGGGGCAGCCAGCGCAGGAGCCTTTCAGGTGCAGATACACCACGCCGTCTTCAAAGCGCTCAAACGTAATGTCGCCGCCATCTTGCGCCACGGCGGGGCGCACGCGCTCGTCGATCAGGGCGCGGATCTGTTTTTCAATTTCGGTCATCAGGGCAGGATCGCGTTTTTCTTCCTCGCCCGCGGCATTCAGCGCCGGCAGGCCGGAAAGGAAATGATCCATGATGGCGGCCAGCACATGCGGCTTTAACGTAGACC
Organism: Pseudomonadota bacterium; assembly: GCA_016195205.1. GTDB lineage: Bacteria > Pseudomonadota > Alphaproteobacteria > UBA9219 > RGZA01 > JACQAB01. Next base: position 6,313 of record JACQAB010000150.1, on the reverse strand, counting down.
ATTCGCGGTCTTCATCTTTGGTGACGGTGATGAAGTCATGCCCCAGGAACACGCCGCGCACGCCTTCCAGCGCGAAAAGATTTTTAGCCAAGGGCGAGGCCGTGCTCTGCGTGGCGTCGCGAAAATCGGCCGTGCCTTTTTCCAGCACGACTTGTCCGGGCAGAAATTTCAGCGTGGCGGGGTTGGGGGTTTGTTCGGTCTGGATGAACATGGCGCGCCTTTACGGTAGAGATACCTTTAAAATGGGGCGCGGAGCCTCAGCGGTCAAGGGGAGACCGTTTCTCCTTTGACATTAGTGCAAGTCAGGGGGCCATCCCTGCGGTTGCATAAGCCACTAAAATATTCCGCTTTAACCTTCTCGGTTTTCGGATTTACCACCATCAGCCATGGCGTGCGCGTGGTTGGAGTGGTTTTGGGTGAAACGACGATGTAGCCGCCCTTGCCTTCGAAATATCCGGCAAAGGCGGTGAATTGAGCGCCCGGTCCGTAAGTGACATCCGGAAAAAGACGTGCCGCAAATTTTTTGGCGGCATCAACAGCGCGAGTGACATCCTTTTGTGGAGGACCAGCCAGCGGATCAGCGGATTTGGGAAGAGCGTGGGCGGCGGTGACAAGTTCAGCGGCCAAGGCCAAAGCTAAACCAGCAGAAGGAAAAGAAAAACGAGGCATGGTAAAATCTCCTGGCCCGGATAAATAGCATAGATTGTTTCGGCAAAACAGAATTTAACCTTTCAGCCGTTCTATGCCGCCATGATACGCGTTTGGCCGTGATCCAGATGGAAAAATTGCGCGCCGCCGCGAAAAGCGTCAAAAAATCCGGCATCGGTGCCAGAAAGCCAGGCCTGCGCGCCAAGCTCAAGAATATGCGCGCCAAGCGCCTCGCGCCGCGCTTCATCCAGATGGGCGGTGATGTCATCCAGCAGCAGAAGGGGCGTGCTGCCCTGCAGCCCGGCTAACAACCGCGCCTGCGCCAGCACCAATCCGATAAGCAACGTCTTTTGTTCGCCCGCCGAGCACAGGCCTGCGGCCAAACCGCTGCCGCCGTGAAAAATGCGAAGGTCGGTGCGATGCGGGCCGTATTCGGTGATGCCCGCGCCGGCGTCGCTGTCGCGGCTTTCTTTCCATTTGGCGCGAAGCAGGTCTTCGGCTTCCACGGCGGGTTTGCTGATCATCAGGCTTTCGGCGAAGCCCTCCACATGCACATGCAGGGGCGGGAAAGGCGCGGGGTTTTCGGGCAGATGGCGCGTCAGCCGCTCGGCCCAATCCTTGCGCGTGGCGGCGATGGCCACCGCTTCCTGCGCCATGCTGTTCTCCAGCGTTTTCAGCCAGGTGTCGTCATAGGGCCCTTCGCGTAAAATGCGCAGGCGCGAGCGCATCGCTTCTTCATAGCGGGAGACACGCGCGCGGTGATCAGGTTGCAGTGTGAATACCAGCCGGTCCATAAAGCGCCGCCGTTCCGAAGCGCTTTCCGACAATAGCCGGTCCATTTCCGGCGTCAGCCATAAAATGGAAAGATGATCCAGCAGGGTTGAAGCGGCGCGGCCTGTTTTGCCGTCGATGCGCAGCACACGTTTTTCGCGCGGGGCTTCCGGATCGCCGCCGATGCCGATTTGAACCTGGCCTTGCCGCCCTTCCGCCATGGCGGAAACCGCCCAGGACCGTGCGGCGATAAAACGGTTCTGCAATTCGGAAAGCGTGGCGCTGCGCAGGCCCCGGCCGGGGTTCAGCAGGCTTAAAGCCTCCAGCAGGCTGGTTTTTCCGGCGCCGTTTTCGCCCACCAGCACCACGGGGGCAGGAGCAATTTCCAGCGTCAGATGGTCATAATTACGGAAGGCCTCAAGCGCGATGCGGCAGACAAAAGAGGAATGAGTATTGAGTAATGAGTAGTGAGGATTCGGTTTTTCATTCCTCATTACTCACCACTCACTACTTGGTTAAACGCGCATCGGCATTAATACGTACAAAGCCGAAGCGTCGGAACTGTCTTGCACGATGGTGGGCGAGGCAGCGTCGGCCATGTTGAACTTCGCGCCCGAGCCTTCGATCTGCGCCAAGATGTCCAGCAGGTAGCGGGCGTTGAAGCCAATCTCAATCGACTCGCCCTTATAGCTGACTTCGATTTCTTCGGTGGCGCTGCCCGCTTCCGGCGAACTGGCGGAAAGGGTGAGGGTGTTTTTCGCCAGGCTCAGTTTAATCGCCCGCGATTTCTCGGAACTGATGGTGGCCACGCGGTCGACTGCGGCGGAGAAGCTTTTGGCGTCAAGCTCAAGCGATTTATCATTCCCGGTGGGAATGACGCGCTCATAATCGGGGAAGGTGCCGTCGATCAATTTCGAGGTCACCACGACGTGCTCGAAGCTGAAGCGCGCCTTGCTGGCCGACAGCGCCACGGTGATGTCACCGCTGACTTCATCCAGCAATTTGCGCACTTCCTGCACGGTTTTACGCGGCAGGATGACGCCGGCAATGGCGTTGGCCTCGCGCGGGGCGGGCATTTCGAGCCGCGCCAGGCGGTGGCCGTCGGTGGCCACGGCGCGCAGCACGCCGACATCGCCCTTGGATTTGGTGGTGTGGATGAAGATACCGTTCAGGTAATAGCGCGTTTCTTCCATCGACATGGCGAATTTGGTTTTGTCGATGATGGTTTTCAGATCGCCCGAAGACAGCGTGAAGCGGTGCTGCAGATCGCCTTCGGCCATCTGCGGGAAGTCGTCGACCGGCAGGCAGCCCAGTTTGAAGTTTGAGCGGCCCGAGGAAAGCGTAAGCTGGTTGCCGGTTTCACTGGCGCTGAGTTCCACCTGCGCGCCGTCGGGCAGTTTGCGCACGATGTCGTACAGCGTGTGTGCGGGGGCGGTGCGCGCGCCAGGCTTGCCCACATCGCCCGCCACCTTTTCGTTCATCTCCAGATCCATGTCGGTGGCGGTGAACGACACGCCGTTCTTTTCGGCGCGGATCAACACATTGGCCAGAATGGGGATGGTGTTGCGCCTTTCCACCACGCTTTGCACATGGCCCAGCGTTTTCAAGAGCGCATTACGTTCGAGAACGACCTTCATAGAATTAGGGGTATCAAGACCGGAACGTTCTGGCAAGGGAGGCTTTGCAAGAGTGGAGGAAGCTCGAGACATATCGTGCAATCACCTTTTCTCGCTTGCCAAAAGCCCGAATTTTACGAGGCTAATTCTGCAAAAGCCTTTTCAGCAATTCCACATCCTCGGAAAGGATCGGATCGCCGGCCCTTAATTCCACGATCTTGCGCACGGCGTGGATCACCGTGGTGTGGTCACGGCCGCCGAATTTGCGGCCGATTTCGGGCAGCGAGCGGGTGGTAAGCTGCTTGGCCAGATACATCGCCACCTGGCGGGGGCGGGCCACCGCACGGGCGCGGCGGGGAGAATGCATGTCGTCCAGCTTTACGTTTTAATGTTCGGCCACTTTTTTCTGGATTTCTTCGATGGTGACGCGCCGGTTGCTGGCGCGCAGCAGGTCTTGCAGCAGTTCCTGCGTGGTTTCCAGCGTAATAGGGCGGCCGATCAGTTGCGAATGGGCGATAATGCGGTTCAGCGCGCCTTCCAGCTCACGCACATTGGCGGTAATGCGCTGGGCCAAAAATTCCAGCACCTTTTCCGGCACGGCGCATTTCATCGCCTCGGCCTTGGCGTGCAGGATGCCTAAACGCAGTTCGTAAGTGGTGGGATGCAGGTCGGCGCACAGGCCCCAGCCCAGGCGCGAGCGCAGACGCTCTTCGATCTTGTCCAGATCATGCGGCGATTTGTCGGCCGAAATAATGACCTGGCGGTTCTGGTCCACCAGCGTGTTGAAAGTGTGGAAGAATTCTTCCTGCGTGGTGTCCTTGCCGCTGATGAACTGGATGTCGTCGATCATCAGCACGTCGATACTACGGAACTGCTCCTTGAACGCCATGGTGTCCTTGAAGCGCAGCGCCCGCACGAACTGATACATGAATTTTTCGGCCGAGAGATACATCACCTTGCGCGCCGGGTTCGACTTGCGGATGTGCCAGGCGATAGCGTGCATCAAATGTGTTTTGCCCAAGCCCACGCCGCCATAAAGGAACAGCGGGTTGAAACTGACGCTGCTGGCTTCAGCCACACGGCGCGCGGCGGCATAGGCCAGCTCATTCGGCTTGCCGACCACAAAAGTGTCAAACGTAAAACGCGGATCAAGCGGCGAGGAAAGATCGTCATGGCCGGAAACGGGCGCGGCGCGCAGATTTTTTTCTTCAGGCAGCGGCGCGCGTACCGGTTCGCGCAGATTTTCGGCCGAGCCTGTCAGCGCACTTTCCACGATCAGGCGCACCTGTTCCACGCCTTGGTCGTATTCGTGGAAAAGGGCTTGCAGCTTGTCGGAATAATGCGTTTCCACCCAGTCTTTCATGAAGCGCGTGGGCAGGGCCAGCACCACTTCCACGTCCCAGTTTTTCAGAGCCAAAGGTTCCAGCCAGCGTTTGAAAACCGTTTCCCCGAAGCGTTCGCGAATCACGGTTTTCAGAACATCCCATTCCGGGGCTTGAGCAGAGACCGTGCGCAGCGAGGGAGAAGTCATGGATCAAACCTGTGATGAGAAACGGAATACGGAGCCGGAGGAAGAGAACGCGCCCCTATTCACTTGGGCGGAGGGAAACAATGCGCCAAGCAAATCGCTTATGCAAGGGGCGTGAGAAGAAGAGCGGAAGGGAAAGAACAAGATAGCCTCATAGAAAAAAAACAAAACGGCAACCGCATCCCGCTTGAAGGAGACGGGAAATTAAATGCGAAACGCAGAACCGATAAGTGAAGCCATGATCGCGGTTGAAGCGAAGATGCCGGGCAAAAATTTGTGAATGCCGGGGGGAACGAACATTCGTACAGATCCTGCTTTATATGGTGAAGCTAAACACTAAACACGGCGTCCTGTTTCAAAGGCCAGTAGACCTTAGAACAGGCTTTCCCATGGTGCAAGAGGACTGAAGCAGGAACGGAAAAAAGATTTTTACGCGCACGATCGTTTTAAGAAAATAATTTTTTGCGTAAGGTTTTTGCAAAAAGAAACGCCCGTGCGTCTGGGGGGATGCTTATATATAACGTGCGGCGAAAAACGTCGCGGAGGTTAGACGAGAAGCACACAAAAAAGCATCGCGACGAATTATTTCGTCTTCAGAGCCTTAATACGTGCGGAAAGGCGCGACATTTTCCGCGCCGCGCGGTTTTTAGAAATGATGCCCTTGCCCGCAGCGCGTGCAAGTTCGCTTTGGGCCGCACGCAGGGCCGCCATGGCGCCTTTGAAATCTTTGGCGGTAATGGCGCTTTCCACCTTGACCAGCGCGGAATGCGCGCGGGTGCGGCGGGCGCGGTTGACCACTTGCTTGCGGGCCGTGGAGCGGGCGCGTTTTTCTGCGGATTTATGCGTAGCCATTCGTTTTCGTTCCTCAAAAAGGAGGGTTTCCTATAATCCTTTGGCCTTGGGGCCGTCAATCCCAATACGTAAAACCGCGCTTGGAAAGCGTTATCCGCCCGTGCTAAAAAAGAGCGGGGCCAAAAAACCATGAAGATTATCGCCGGAAACAACAACCGACCGCTTGCCGAGGCTATCGCCAGCCATCTGGGGGTGGGGTTAACCAAAGCTGTGATCCGGCGTTTCGCCGATATGGAGGTTTTCGTTGAAATCCTCGAAAATGTGCGCGGCGAAGATGTTTTCATCGTCCAGCCCACCTCTTACCCAGCGAATGACAGCTTGATGGAATTATTAATCGCTATCGACGCCTGCAAGCGTGGCTCGGCCCGTCGCATTACGGCGGTGATCCCCTATTACGGCTATGCACGGCAGGACCGCAAAACCGGACCGCGCACACCCATTTCGGCCAAGCTGGTGGCCAATCTTTTGACTATCTCGGGCGCCGACCGCGTGCTGACCATGGATCTGCATGCCGGGCAAATTCAGGGATTTTTCGACATTCCGCTTGATAACCTTCACGCGGCCCCGGTTTTTGTGAAGCATATCAAGGCCACCGTGAAGGGCGGCGATCTGGTGGCCGTGTCGCCCGATGTGGGCGGAGTGGTGCGCGCCCGCTCCCTGGCAAAAAGAATTAACGCCGATCTGGCCATTATTGATAAGCGCCGTGAAAAGGCCGGGGTATCGGAAGTGATGAATATTATCGGCGATGTGAAGGGCCGTGTGTGCATCATGGTGGATGACATCGTCGACAGCGCCGGAACCCTTTGCAATGCCGCTGTGGCTTTGAAAGAAGCGGGGGCTTCTGCGGTGTATGCCTATGTTACGCATGGGGTTTTATCGGGCGGGGCGGTGGAGCGCG
>JACQAB010000149.1 GCA_016195205.1 Pseudomonadota bacterium | reverse complement strand
TCGGTAGACACGCGGAACGAGGGATCTTCGCGTGCCAAGCGTTGCAGGGCGAGGCCCATTTTTTCCTGGTCGGCCTTGGTTTTCGGCTCGATCGCGACTTCGATCACCGGATCGGGGAATTCCATTTTCTCAAGTAAGATGGGCTTATCGGGATCACACAGCGTGTCACCGGTGGTGGTTTCCTTCAGCGCCGTTAGGGCCACGATGTCGCCGGCATGGGCTTCCTTGATTTCTTCACGCGAATTGGCGTGCATCAGCAGCATGCGGCCGATGCGTTCGCGCCGGTCTTTGGTGGAGTTCAGCGCATAGGAACCCGCTTCCAGCTTGCCCGAATAAATGCGGAAGAAGGTGAGCGAGCCCACGAAGGGATCGTCCATGATCTTGAACGCCAGGCCCGAGAACGGCTCACTGTCGGCGGATTTGCGGATGTCTTCCGCGCCGGTATCAGGATTTACGCCCGTGACCGATGGGACATCCATCGGCGAAGGCAGGTAATCCACCACCGCGTCCAGCATGGGCTGTACGCCCTTGTTCTTGAAGCTGGAACCGCACAAAACCGGCACGAAACTGCGGGCGATGGTGCCCTTGCGGATGCAGGCCTTCAGGGTGGCCATATCGGGCATTTTGCCGGCCAGATAGATTTCCATGGCCTTGTCATCCATATCGACTACGGCTTCCACCATCTTAGTGTGGTATTCCTCGGCCTGGGCCTTCATATCCAGCGGAATATCAGTCTCAAAGAATTCGGCACCCAGGTTTTCATCCTTCCAGATAATCGCCTTCATCTTCAGAAGGTCGACCACGCCCTTGAACTGGGCTTCGGAACCGATCGGCAGCTGCAGCACCACGGGCTTGGCGCCTAGGCGGCTGATCAGCTCATCCACGCAGCGGAAGAAATCGGCGCCGATCTTGTCCATCTTGTTGGCGAAAACGATGCGCGGCACTTCGTACTTGTCGCCCTGGCGCCACACGGTTTCGGTTTGCGGCTCGACGCCCTGGTTGCTGTCCAGCACGCAGATGGCGCCGTCCAGAACGCGCAGCGAGCGTTCCACTTCGATGGTGAAATCGACGTGGCCCGGCGTGTCGATGATGTTCAGACGATGGTCTTTCCAGATGCAGGTGGTGGCGGCCGAGGTGATGGTGATGCCGCGCTCTTGCTCCTGCTCCATGAAATCCATGGTGGCGGCGCCGTCATGCACTTCGCCCATCTTGTGGCTTTTGCCGGTATAATAAAGGATGCGTTCGGTGGTCGTGGTTTTGCCCGCATCAATGTGGGCCATGATGCCGAAGTTCCGGTATTTATCGAGAGGATATTGGCGCGCCATGGGGGTGTCCGGTTACCAGCGATAGTGAGCGAAGGCCTTATTGGCCTCGGCCATGCGGTGGGTGTCTTCGCGCTTTTTAATCGCGCCGCCGCGGTTGTTGAGAGCATCAAGAATTTCACCGGCCAACCGGTCAACCATGGTTTTTTCGCCGCGGCCGCGCGCGGCGGTAATCAGCCAGCGCATCGCCAGCGCCAGGCCGCGGTCCGGCCGCACATCGACCGGCACCTGATAGGTGGCGCCGCCGACGCGGCGCGAGCGCACTTCCAGGTAAGGGCGCACGTTGTTCAGCGCCTTATGGAAGTTCTCGAGGCCGTTTTCATTGGCGCTTTTCAGTACCTTCTGGATCTTGTCGAGCGCGCCGTAAACGATGCTTTCGGCTACCGATTTTTTGCCTTCGACCATCAGCACGTTCATGAATTTGCCCAGCACCTGATCGCCGAATTTGGGATCGGGAAGCGTTTGGCGTTTAGCGGCGGAATGGCGGCGTGACATGGGTTCCTCTTACTTCGGACGTTTCGCGCCGTATTTCGAACGGCGCTGGCGGCGGGCGGAAACGCCCTGGGTATCCAGGATTCCACGGATGATGTGGTAACGCACGCCGGGTAGGTCTTTCACACGGCCGCCGCGGATCATCACCATCGAATGTTCTTGCAGGTTATGCTTCTCGCCCGGAATATAGCTGATCACTTCAAAACCGTTGGTCAGGCGCACGCGCGCCACTTTGCGAAGGGCCGAGTTCGGCTTCTTCGGCGTGGTGGTGTAAACGCGTGTGCATACGCCACGCTTTTGCGGGCATCTTTTCAAGGCGGGAACCTTGTCGCGGGTTCTTTTCGCGCCGCGCTTGTGACGGATAAGCTGGTTGATCGTTGGCATTCGTTCTTCCTTAAAATCGTTCCACAAACACAAACACGCCAGAAACAAAGCTTCTGGACTTGGAGGAGGAAAACCGGGCAACTCACCCGGCGGCTTTCCTCAGAAATTCAATCTCATGCGGGTCAAAGTCAGCACCTAAGAACCGCCATGCTGGCCCTATTAAAGGCGGGCGGATACTAGGGATTCGCCTCCCCCCCCGTCAAGGGCAGATTTGCCTTTCACATCAGCATTAAAATGAGGTCTGGCAGCTCGTTATAAGACCCTATTACTTTCAAGAGAATTCGCGTAGAAAAACGGCATTGTTTGACCCATTTTCCGGCCGTTTATGCTGCAAGAACAGATCATCCTGGATGACGCGGATCTATCTGCGGACGAAGGCGAAGTCCTTCGCACGCCCTATTCGGATGCCCAAAATCGGATCCATCTGCGCCTGGGAAAACATCTTAAGTCCCGCAAGCCCGGCCTGGATGTAGAGGGCAGCACGATTGAGCTTGAGCCCGAGCAGATCGCTGCCCTGCGTGGCATCCACGCGCAAATGGGCCGGGGCGAAAAGGCCATGTATGTCGAAGCCCCTACCGGCTTCGGCAAGATGATTACCATCATCAAGCTCCTGGAAATGTTAACGATGGACAATCCAAACCTGCGCGTGCTGATCGCCGTGCCGGACCTGGATGCGCTTAACCAATGGAGGGACAAGTTCGAGGAATTTGCCCCGCATCTTGCGGCAAAACTTGGCTTTTACTATGGAGATGAAAAAGACACCGATAAGCAGATCATCGTCGCCACGATGGCCAGCACGGTCATCACCCAGCAGAAAAAAATCTTTAGAGACAACCACTTCGACCTTGCCATCATTGACGAAGGCCACCAGGGGCTTTCCGATCTTCGCAGCGGCGTATTGAATAAAAGCTGGGCGATCCGTATCGCGTTGTCAGCCACACCCTCCTACACACAAACGCGATCACTGAACCGCGATTACGTTCCCGCCTATCGCTGCAGCCCCATGGATGCCGAGAAGAAAGGGCTGATCTCCGCCGCCTGGAACATCATCATGGGCGAGCCGGAGGTGGTTCTGGACGAAGGCGTTTTGAATAAGACCGGCGGATATAAACAGGAAGAAATTGCGCGAAGAGCGAAAGCCCTCAACAAACACTTTCTTGATTTTTACCGGAACGGCAAGCAGCCGCATAACAGCAAGCCTTTTTTCGGAACGCAGGGATTTATTAATTGTTTCAATATTGCCGATGCCAATGGAGCGGCGGCAGCCATCAATGCAGATCTAAGGGGCCACATTCCCGATGACGTTATCGGCGCGGCCTCCATCAACAATCATACTTCCGCCGAGGTAAGACGAAGCCTGGTAAGGCGCTATAATGAGGGAAAAATCCTCATGCTGACCGGCGTCGGCCTGCTGACCCAGTCCATTCACAGTCCACGCACGGCCTTCGTGTTTAACCGGGCTCCCTCGACTTCGGGCGTGAGAGTCGGACAACGCGGCGGGCGCGGGCGCAGCGTGCCGCGCGGGCCCGGCGCGAAGCAGAAAATGGCCTATATCATCGATGTGCTGTATCGCAACACCAGCGCCAGATGCTGGCAACTTCTGTACGGCGAATGGGTTTCCGGCACACTGGTGGATGACAGCCGTAGAAAAATGATTCTTGGACGTTCTTCCGATGAGCCCGGAGGAACCCGGCGCGGCACGTTCGATCTTGATCTACTTCAACCGGGCGCCATTATCACCGACCGCAGGCAGATCGCCGCCCTTTACCGGGCGCGGGCGCGACACCTTGCCAAACTGCGCCCTGCGCCGCAGTGGAGCCGCGATTTTCCACGGCTGTGGGCGGCGATGAAAAACAACGACGTCTTCAACATCAGAGAACTTGCCAACCGGATGAGCGAAACTTTTGGCAAGGAATACAAACCACACACCGTCCTCAATCTTGTGAATGGCACCACCGATTTTTACGACAAAAAACTTCTTCAATGGCACCCGACATGCGTGGACATTGCCCGTTTTCTGAACCGGCATGTAAGCGATCTTTTCCCCATCAAAAACCTGAATCTTCCGGCAACGGCAAATCCCGACAGCCTGCGCCGCGCCGACAACCGCGCCCGTTTTGAAGCCATGCTTCAGGAAGAAGGCCATGAAGGAAGCCTATCCGGCTTTGCCAAAAAGCACGGACTGAATCCGATGCATTTTCATTCGTTTGTCAGCGAAGGAAATGCCCATGGCCCGCAGGGGTGGAAAAACATGGCGCTGCAGATCGCTGACATCCTGGGAAGGTCTCTCGAAGATATTTTCGGCATTCCCGAAGAGATAGAACTTGATTATAAGGCAGCGCAATATGAAATGCGCGAAAGAACCGACGCGGTTGTTCATCCAGATATAAGCGAAGCCGAACGGAAACATGCGGATGATGAATTTGATGTCACCCTGAATACTCTTACTCCAAGGGAAGAGCGGGCGATACGTGCGCGTTATGGAATTGGAGTGAGGTTGGATGAAGGAACTTATGAAGAGCTTGCCCCGCAATTTGGTGAAAAAGGCCATGGTGTGACTCGTTCGCGTGTCGGCCAGATTATCACTAAAGCCGAATGGAAGCTTAAACAGCATTCGCGAAAACCACGCCTGCGCGCCCTGTTTGATTTGTTGAAGGGCTAAAAAATTGATCGTGGCGCGGGCTCGTGCAAAGATGCGGGCATGATCCGCCTGTTCATCGATCAGCCCCTGGCGCCGGGCACCTGCCTGAAGCTGGATGAAAAACAAAGCCACTACCTGCTGCACGTCATGCGCCTGGGCCCGGGCGATGCGCTGCTGCTGTTCAACGGGCGCGACGGCGAATGGCGCGCGGTGATGCAGCCCGCCAAAAAAGGCGCCGCCGGCGTGGAAGTCGCCGAACAAACCAAAAAGCAAGACGTCCCGCCCGATCTGTGGCTTTTATTCGCCCCCATCAAACGCGGCCATGGCGATTTGATCGCCGAGAAAGCCAGCGAGTTGGGCGCTTCCCGGCTTCTCCCCATCACCACGCGGCGCACGGTGGTAGGCCGCGTGCCGGTGGCGCGTTATCGCAGCATCGCCACCGAGGCCGCCGAGCAATGCGAACGCCTTTCGGTGCCCGAGGTAGAAGAGACCCAGCCTTTGGCCAAACTCCTGGAAAAATGGGACCCAAAACGCGTGCTGCTGTTCTGCGCCGAGGCCGGCGAGGCCAAGCCTATTGTTGAAGTCCTGCAAGACCTTAAGCCCGGACCGCTGGCGGTGCTGACCGGGCCGGAAGGCGGCTTTGTGGAGGATGAATTCAAGCTGTTGCGCGCTAAATCCTATATACGCCCGGTGCGCCTGGGCCCGCGCGTGTTGCGGGCCGACACCGCGGCGATTGCAGCCTTAACGTTAGTGCAAGCCTTGAAAGGAGATTGGGCTGCCTAACATCAAGTTTCGTAGTTTCGTGGTTGCGTGGTTTCGTGATCTTCGCAACTCCGCAACCACGAAACCTCGAAACCATGTCCATTCCCGCCGCCCAGGACAACACACCGGTTGAAAGCCGCGAGCAGCTTCTGCACCACTGCGCGCACGGCATAAAACCGAAAACCGGGCTGCTGATCGGCACCGAGCACGAAAAATTCCCGCTCGACGCCAAAACCCTGAAACCCGTGCCCTATGAAGGCAAGAACGGCGTGCGCGCATTGCTGGAGGGCATGACGCGTTTTGGTTTTAAGCCGGTGATGGAAGGCGAACACATCGTGGCGCTGGAGCGCGGGCGCGAGAACATCACGCTGGAGCCCGCCGGACAGTTTGAGCTTTCCGGCGCGCCGCTGAACAATCTGCATGAAAGCGCGGCCGAGTTGGAACGCCACACCCGCGAGGTGAAGGAAGTGGCCGCCGAACTGGGGCTGGTGTTCCTGCCCCATGGCTATCATCCGCAGGCGCGGGTGGAAGACATGCCGTGGATGCCCAAGGGCCGCTATAAAATCATGCGCGAATACATGCCGAAGGTGGGCAAGCGCGGCTTGGAAATGATGGTGCTGACCTGCACCACCCAGGTAAACCTGGATTACGTTTCGGAATCCGACATGGCGCGGAAAATGCGCGCCAGCCTGTGCATCTCGCCCATCGTCAGCGCGCTTTTCGCCAATTCGCCGTTTTACCAGGGCAAGCCGAATGGCTTTGCCACCAACCGCTGCGCGGTGTGGCTGGATGTGGATGGCGACCGCAGCGGCATCCCCGCCATGGCATTTGAATCCGGCTTCGGCTTTGAACGTTACGTGGATTACGCCCTCGATGTGCCGATGTATTTCGTGCTGCGCGGGGGAAAATATATTAACTGCGCGGGGCAATCTTTCCGCGATTTTCTGAAAGGCAAACTGCCCGCGCTGCCGGGGGAAAAGCCGATCATGGCCGATTGGCTCAACCACCTCACCACCCTGTTTCCCGATGTGCGGCTGAAAACCTATCTGGAAATGCGCTCGGCCGATGTGGGAAATCCGGCGATGATCATGGCGCTGCCGGCTTTCTGGGTGGGGCTTTATTACGACGATACCGCGCTGAATAGGCTGGAAGCGCTGACGCTCGGCTGGAGCCATGCCGAGGTCAACCGGTTGCGCAGCGAGGTGCCGAAGCTGGGGTTCAAAGCCGCCGTCGCCGGAAAAACCAGCCTGGAATGGGCGCGCGAGCTGGTGCGCCTGTCTTGCGAAGGCCTCGCCCGCCGCGCGGTGAAGGACGGCAACGGCGCGGATGAAACGCGTTACCTTGATCCGCTTAAAATTATTGTCGACAGCGGCAAAACCCAAAGCGCGCGGCTGGCGGAGCTTTATGGAAAAGAATGGCAGGGCGACATGGGCTTGGCTTATAAAGCCTTAAGCCTCTGATACTAATCCTTGACATTAGTATCGTTATCCGGTAGTATCGGATATGACGAAGCGATTCCGTGACAAGCGAACGGAAACCATCTTTAACGATGAACTCGTGAAGGGCATCCATCCGCATTTGCTGCATGCGGCGCGTATTCGCCTGCAATATGTCCATGCCGCCGCCTCGCTGGACGATTTGCGGCTTCCGCCCAGCAATCGCCTGGAGCGGCTCAAGGGCAAGCGGGCGGGGCAATGGAGCATCCGGGTCAACAAACAGTGGCGTATTTGTTTTGCGTGGGAGAACGGCAAGGCGGTTGAAATTGAATTCGTGGATTATCACTAAGGGAGAACATCATGGCGAAAAAACTGGAGCCCATCCATCCTGGCGAAGCGCTTAAGGAGCTGTTCCTCAAGCCGCTCAAACTTTCGGGCTATCGCTTGGCCAAGGGTACCGGCATGCCGCAAACGCAGATCAGCGAAATTTTGCGCGGCAAGCGCGGCATCACGGCGGAAAGCGCCTTGCTGCTGGGCGCTTTTTTTGGCACCAGCGCCGAAGTATGGATAAGGATGCAGGCGGAATATGATCTGCGCCGCGCGCGGCGGAAAATCGCGGCACGGCTGAAAAAAGTCAACGCGCGAATGGCGGAAGAAGCTTATACACAATCAGTATAAACCGACAAGTCAAGCTGAATTGGGTGATACCCCTGCGCTTCCAGAAAGCGGTTTAGCCCCGCGGGCGTAAGCGTGATGGTGGCGGTGTTGACCAGCGGGTGCACGTTCAGCATTTCCTGCTGCATCATCCAGGCATCCAGCACCGGCTGCACCATGCGGGTTTTATCGTTGATGAGGCCCAGCGGCGTGACCGAGCCAGGCAGCAGGCCCAGATACTTCATCAAACGCTCCGCGCGGCCGAAAGACAGCCGTTTGGCGCCGATTTTATCGTTCAAAGCCTTCAGATCAATCACGCGCTCATCCGGCGCGGTGACCAGCCACATGGCCTCTTTCTTGTCGCGCAGGAAAAGGTTTTTGCAATGCACCCCGGGAATATGCCCGCAATGCTCGCGCGCCTCTTCCACGGTGAACACCGCGGGATGTTCATACAGCGTGTATTCCACACCGAGGTGTTTAAGGTATTCGAACAGGCTTTGCGGGGTGTGGGGCATACGGTTGCTTCTGGGGTTGTTCTGTCTTACACCTAGCGGGAAGTTTCGAAAGGAGAAATAGTGTTATGGGATTAAAATTTCCGGGTGAGCAGCCCAGGCTTGCCGACGACGTTTCTTTCGAACTTCTGAAAGAAGAACACATTCCCCTGGCAGTGGAGGCCATCAAGACTTTCCGTATCAATATGCGCGAAGCCATTACCGCCGGGCGATCTACAAAAAGCGCACGAACTCCACAGATTTCTTTGCCCTATACGGCGGAAACCATGGCGCGCCAGCTTTCCAAAGGCACCCTTAAGGGTCTTGTCGCCATGCATGAAGGCGAAATGGTGGGGCTGATTACTTACAGCCTTATCGCCGACCCCTCGGCGCCCAAGCCTGATCTTATTTTTGTGTCGACCTTGTGGGTGCATGGCGGGAAAAGAAGAAACAGCATTGCCCAGGTTTTGATCGGCCAGGCCTGTGTGAAGGAAGGTCGCCCCGCGATGCTTTTCTGCGATCAGCATAATCAGCCCGCACAAGGATTCTATTCCCGGATACATGGCAAAACCTTGCCAAGCGCAAGGCTGATTATTTACGAACCCTAACCGCCCGCGCCGCCCACCGTCATGTGCTCAAGCTTCATGGTGGGCTGGCCCACGCCGACCGGCACGCTTTGGCCGTCCTTGCCGCAGGTGCCGATGCCCCCATCCAGCGCGCTGTCATTGCCAACCATGGTGATGTGCTTCAACGCCTCGAAGCCTGAGCCGGTGAGCGTGGCGCCCTTGATCGGCACGGTAATTTTGCCGTCTTCTATTTTATAGGCTTCCCGCGCCGAGAACACGAATTTGCCCGAGGTGATATCCACCTGCCCGCCGCCGAACTGCGCGGCATAAATGCCGTTTTTTACCGAGGCGATGATTTCCTTGGGATCATATTGGCCCGACAGCATGGTGGTGTTGGTCATGCGCGGCATGGTTTTGCAGGCAAAGCTTTGCCGCCGCCCGTTGCCGGTGGATTGGGTGCCCATCAGCCGCGCATTCAGCCGGTCCTGCATCAGCCCGACCAGAATGCCGTCCTCGATCAGCACGGTGCATTGCGTGGGCGTGCCTTCGTCGTCGATGGTGAGAGAGCCGCGGCGCTTGTCGATGGAGCCGTCGTCAATAATCGTCACGCCTTCGGCCGCCACGCGCTGGCCCATGAGCGATGAGAACACCGAGGTTTTCTTGCGGTTAAAATCGCCTTCCAGCCCATGGCCGATGGCTTCGTGCAGCAGCACGCCCGGCCAGCCGGGGCCCAGCACCACCGTCATCTCGCCCGCCGGGGCTTCAACCGAGCGTAAATTCACTTCCGCCATTTTAAAGGCGGTATTCACCAGGTTTTTCCAGGTGTCGGGCGTTACGAACCGCGCATAAACCTCGCGCCCGCCGCCGCCGGCCCAGCCGGATTCCTGCCGCACGCCTTCTTTCATGATGACGCTGATATTCAATCGCGTCAGCGGGCGGATATCGGCGTAAACCTCGCCCGAAGGACGCAAAATGCGCACCGCCTGCCAGCTGGCCGCAAGGCTGATGCTGACCTGCGAAACGCGCGCATCCTTGGCGCGGGCGTAGGCGTCAATCTCCTGCAGCAGGGCAATCTTTTTTTCCGAGGGCATGGAGTTGATGGGATTGTCGCCGTCATAAATCTGGCGGTTGGTGCGGATGGGGTCGATGGCCAGCTTGCCCTCAAAGTTGCCCTTCACGGCGGCCACGGTGGCCGCGGCGCGCTTGATGGATTCTTCGTCCAGCGACGTGGCATGGGCCAGGCCCGTGGCCTCGCCCGCCACCGCGCGCAGGCCAAAACCCTGGGCGGTGTCATGATTGGCCAGCTTCAGCCTGCCATCGTCGAAGGCGAAGCTTTCGCTGGCGGTGGATTCAAAAAACAATTCGCCATCGTCCATGCCCTTCAGGGCATCGGCCGTCAGGCGCTTGATGCGGTCTTCGTTCAGGCCGGTTTTCCTGAAAAACAACTCTTCGGTTTTAAGAAAAGGGTTCATGGAAATAGGTTCGTAGGTTCGAGGGTGCGAAGGTTCGAAGTTATCGGGTCTTTATTCCGTGTTCTATATAATATAGGCTTCCTTCGTTAAAAATCCATCTTCGAACCTCCGAACCTTTGCACCTCCGAACCATGGGCTTTTCCAACGTTCCCATCCGCGCCGTGCAGGACTACTGGGACAAGCGCCCCTGCAATATCCGCCACTCAAACAAGCCGGTGGGCAGCCGCGATTATTTCGACGAGGTCGAGGCGCGGAAGTATTTTGTCGAGCCGCATATTCCCGGCTTCGCCCAATTTGAACGCTGGAAGGGCAAGAAGGTTTTGGAAATCGGCTGCGGCATCGGCACCGACACCTCGAATTTCGCCAAAGCGGGCGCAAAGGTAACGGCGGTGGATTTGTCCCCCGCCTCTCTCGAAGTCGCCAAAAAGCGCATGGAGGTTCTGGGCCTGACCGAGCGCATCACTTTTTATCAGGCGAATTTGGAAGAACTCAGCAAAACGGTTCCGGTGGAAAGCTATGACCTTATTTATTCCTTCGGCGTGCTGCACCACACCCCGCACCCCGAGCGCGCCTTTGCTGAGCTGCGCAAATACGCCAGGCCCGGCACCGAATTGAAAGTG
>JACQAB010000134.1 GCA_016195205.1 Pseudomonadota bacterium | reverse complement strand
AGCGGGGCCGAGCCGATCAGATAATCCTTCGCGGCCTTCAGTTCCTCGGCGCTTACCGGGTCTTTTACCATGCGCGCCACTTCTTCGTTGATCAGGCGCAGGACTTCTGCCGCGTTCTTGCCCTGGAACGAGGCTTCCACCGTGAACAGCGGTCCATGTTCCAGCGCCGAGGTGCCGGAATTCACGCCATAGGTGAGCCCGCGCTTTTCGCGGATTTCTTTCATCAGCCGCGAGGAAAAACTGCCGCCGCCCAAAATGTAATCCATGATTTCCGCCGCATACCAATCGGCGTCATTGCGCTTCAGCCCCGGCCAGGCCATGAAGATCTGCGCCTGCGGGCCAGGAATTTTCAGCAAAAAGGTTTTGCCGCCCACTTTCCATCCGGCTTCCGGCACCACGGGCGACAGGGATTTTTCAGGCAAATCGCCGAAAACCTGGTCAAGCAGAGTGGAAAGTTCGGCCGGGGTGATGGCCCCCGCTGCCACCGCCAGTAAATTGCCGCGCGCCAGGTTTTTCTGCCAATTGCGCAAATCGCCCTCGGTAATGGCCCCCACGCTTTCGGGCGTGCCCAGCGCGCGCTTGCCGTAAGGGTGTCCCTTGAAAATTTCGCGTAACGTTAAACGCATCAGCACCCAGTCGGGATCGGCCAGGTTGAATTTCAGCGAGCTGAGCTGCTTGCCTTTCTGGCGTTCCACCGCGTCTTTTTCAAAACGCGGAGCATTGACCGCGGCACGCAGCATTTTCACGCCCTGCGGCAGCGTTTCTTTCAAAGAGCGCATCGCCCCACGCAACGCATCGCGCCGCGCTTCGAATCCAAGGCTTAGGGCGTTTTCCTGAATCTGTTCCTGGAACTGGTTGTCGCTGAATTCCCCCGCGCCATCGGTCAGCAGATCGGTGGCCAGCGTGCCAAGGCCCTGCCGGTTTTCCGGATCGCTTTCAAAGCCGTTTTTCCAGCCAAAGGCGATAGCCACCACCGGCTGGCTTTCATCTTCGGCCAGCCAGGCGGTGATGCCGCGCGGTGTTTTTACTTCCTGCACCTTTGGCGCTGCCAGCGCACAAACGGGAAAAAGCAGAATAAGAAGAAAAAGACCCCATTTCATTGGATCGGCCCCTGCGGATGAAAGGTGACGGGCGCTTCCGCCTTACCGGCGTTTTCCGAAGGCTCGATACTGCCGGTGATATGCGGGCTGTCATTGATCAACACCAGGGCCTTCTGCAGCTGTTCAAGCGTGACGGAGGCAATGCGCTCGGGCCAGGCTTCGGTTTCTTCCAGGCTGCGCGCGGTGCACAAACCTTCGCCGATCACATAGGCCGGGCCCATCACGCTGTCGCGCGACAACAGCGCGGCGCGGCGCAGGCTGGTTTTGGCGCGGGTAATGGCTTCGGGCGTCAGGGCCGGAGCGGCCACACGCAAGGCTTCCTGCAACCCCGCCAGCGCGGCTTCAAAGCTGACGCCTTCCTTGGGCACCACGCTGAAGGAAAGCGAGTTTGGATCATAACTGTCGGGGTCGTAAGATACATCCAAACGGCTCAGCAACTTTTTTTCCTGAATCAGCGTTTTGGGCAGATAGGCGGCTTCCGAACCGTCTAACACTTCTCCCAGAACCTGCAACGCATAGGCCATGGCGTTATTACTGCGGTAATTCGGCGCGCGAAGGGAATATTCCAGCATCCTTTCGCGCACCTGCGGGCTTTTGACCCGTAAATGCACCTCGCCCGTGAAAGCCGGATCCTGCACCCGCTTGCGCGTGATGGCGGGCGTGGCCGCCAGCGGGCCGTAGTATTTCCGCGCCATGGCAAAAACCTCATCCGCTTTCACGTCGCCGCTGATGACCAGCACGATGTTCGCCGGATGATACCACCGCGCATGAAACGCCTGGGCGTCTTGGGGCGTGAAGCTTTCCATTTCTTCCTGCCAGCCAATCACCGGGATGCCGTAGGGATGATGCGGAAACAACGCGGCCGACATCTGCAGCGTTAGCGGCGAATAAGGATCGTTGTCAACGCGCTGGCGGCGTTCGTCCAAAATCACGGCCAGTTCCGGCTTGGCCTTGGCTTCATCGATAATCAAATTCGCCAGCCGGTCGGATTCCAGCTCCATCACCAGGGGCAGATGCTGCCGGGCCACCATGGCGTGAAAGGCGGTGTAGTCGGTCGAGGTAAAGGCGTTTTCGTTGCCGCCTACTTCGGCGATGCGGCGGCTGTATTCGCCCTGCGGGTATTTTGGGGTGCCCTTGAACATCAGATGTTCAAGGTAATGCGCCAAGCCCGATTTGCCATAAGGATCATCGGCGCTGCCCGCCTTGACCCAAAGCATATGCGCCACGATGGGTGCGCGGTGATTTTCAATCACCACCACTTGCAGGCCGTTTTCCAGCGTCTGGCTTTGCGCGTTGAAAAGCGCCGCCTGGGCGGGAAAGGAGATAAAAATCAGCAAGAATAAAATAATAATTCCCCCCCCCTTGCCCTCCTTCGCTAAAGCTACGGAGGGTCTGGGGCAACCCGTCCGCCGAAGCTCGAAGAGCGGAGGCGGAAGGGGGAGGTTGCAAAAGCTTGCGTTTAGCGGTTCAGCTAAACGCTTAGCTTTTGCTGGTGGGGGGTTCGTCTTTCTGCCAAGCGATACTCTAAACGATTGCCGCATAACCCCACCCCTAGCCCCTCCCTCAAGGGGAGGGGAATCAAATTTCGCTTACTGAACAGTTGTGTCTTGCTTGGGCCCAATGACGGGCGTGGCGCCGGTGGTAACGGGTTCTTTCTTGTTCTTCGCCTCTTCCAGGCGCTTGCGCTCGGCCGCGGCATCGACCACCAGACTGGGCGCCTTTTTAGGCTCGCGCCAGAACATGATGGCATCAATCAGCTTGCGGTTAGCCACCGTCTGCTGGGTCGATTCATGATCAATCGTGTTGCGGATGTTCGGGTCAACATTCTGGCTGCCTGAATGGCTGAGCAACGCCTGTTCGGACGAACTGGTCTTGCTTGAGCCCGAGCTTGAACCCACGCCTAGCGTTTGGGCGGCCTGCTGGCTGGGCTGCACGGCCTGAAAAGGCGCCTCGCCCGGCTTGGGCGGATGCAGGGCGTAGTCGGGCGGCATGGAAAGCGGCGGGTGATCCACCACGGCGAATTCGTCAGGTGGGGCACTGGTCAGCCCAAAGGTCTCGCGTGCGTTCGAGCAGGCGCTTAGGCCAAGGGCGCAAACGGCAAGAAGAAATAGGGAAAAGCGCATGGAGACGGGTTCCTTAAGAGGCTAAAAGGAATGGCGGGTTTTTTTGTCAAAAACAAGACTCTGAAGCAAAAGCGCCGCCACCCCCGTTACGACCGCGCTATCGGCCACGTTAAAGGCCGGCCAGTGCAGGTTGGCCACATGAAAATCAAGGAAATCGACCACCGCGCCCAGCCGCAGCCGGTCGGTGACGTTGCCGATAGCCCCGCCGATCAGTAGCCCGAAAGCCAGGGCACTCAGACGAGTTTTAAGCCGCGGCAGCCAAAGGATAAGCACCAGGGTGATGACCAGCCCCAGGCCGGCAAAAAAATCGGACATTACCGTCGTGCCGTCGAAAATGCCGAAGCTCACCCCACGGTTCAGCACCAGCACCAGATTGAAAAATGGCGTGACGGTTACCATGCCGCGCGGCGTGGAAAACAGATGCAAGATTTGCACCTTGCTCCATTGATCCAGCACGACCACCCCCAAAGCCAGCAGCAGCGGCCACAGCATAGGCAGATAATTCAGAATTTTCTTCTTCATCCGGCCGCCGTGCGGGCATGGGGCTTGTGGCTTAAATGCTCCACCACATCGGTGCAGCGCAGGCACAGCGCCGGATGCACGGTGTTCTGACCAACTTCATTCAGCACGCGCCAGCAGCGCTCGCATTTACTGCCCGCGGCGTTTTCCACCACCACACCGATGCCCTTGGCCTCGGGCAAAGTGAAGGCGCCCAGCGGTGGCTCGCTTTTCGCCAAGCGTAGGGAGGATGTGATGCAGACATCGGCGAAATTCATGCCTTCCAGCAACGCGGCGTTTTCCTCGCTGATATAAACCACCGGCGCGGCCTGCAGGCTAGAGCCGATTTTCTTCTCATTCCGCGCCACTTCCAGTGCGCCGGTGACCACGGCGCGGATCTGGCGCACGGCTTCCCATTTCTTGGCCAAAACCTCGTTCTTCCAGCTATCCGGCACCTGGCGGAACAGGCGCAGATGCACCGAGGCCTCGCCCTTGCCGCCCTCGGCCAGGCGCGATTGCCAGGCTTCCTCGGCCGTGAAGCACAGCACGGGAGCCAGCCAGGAAGTAAGATGATCGAAAACCTCGAACATCACGGTGCGCGCGGCGCGGCGCTTGGCGCTGTCGGGGCGGTCGCAATAAAGGCTGTCCTTGCGGATGTCAAAATAGAACGCCGACAAATCCACCGCGCAAAAACCATGCAATTCATTCAGCATGGCAGTGAAATTGAACTGCTCGATGTTTTTGCGGATTTTTTCATCCAACTCGAACAGCCGGTGCAGCACCCAGCGCTCCAGCTCGGGCATGTGCTCCGGGGTGACTTTTTCGCTATCGGCAAAACCATCCAGCGCGCCCAGCAAATAACGCAGCGTGTTGCGCAGCCGGCGATAGGTTTCGCCGTATTGTTTCAGAATTTCGGGCCCGATGCGCAGATCTTCGGTGTAATCGGAACCGATCACCCACAGGCGCAGGATATCGGCACCCATTTTTTCGGTGACTTCCTGCGGCGACACCACATTGCCCAGGGATTTCGACATTTTGCGGCCCTGCTCGTCCAATGCAAAGCCATGCGTCAGCACCGATTCAAACGGCGCGCGGCCACGCGTCCCACAAGACTCCAAAAGCGATGAATGAAACCAGCCGCGATGCTGATCGGAACCCTCCAGATACAGATCAGCCGGCCAGCGCAAATCTTCTCGCTCTTCCAGCACGAAACCATGCGTGGAGCCGGATTCAAACCACACATCGACGATGTCTTTTACCTGTTCAAAATCTTCGGCCTTATGCTCAGGCCCCAAAAATTCCTGCGCCGGGCGGGAATACCAGGCATCGGCGCCGTCTTTTTCAAACGCGGCGGCAATGCGCTCGAACACCGCCTCGTCGCACAGAATCTTTCCGTCTTTCTTCGAGAAGAAAATGGCAATCGGCACGCCCCAGGCGCGCTGGCGGCTGATGCACCAGTCAGGCCGCTGCTCGATCATGGCGCGGATGCGGTTTTCGCCCTGCGCCGGGAACCAATCGGTTTCGCTGATGGCATGCAGCGCCGTTTTGCGCAAATCGTTCTTGTCCATGGAAATGAACCATTGCGGCGTATTGCGGAAGATGATGGGTTTTTTCGAGCGCCAGGAATGCGGGTATTGGTGCTTCAGCCGGTCACGCGCCACCAGCATGCCCGCCTCGCGCAGGGCCTTGATGACGTCTTCGTTGGCATCGCCCTTCTCGCCCTTGTCGGTCAGCACGCGCTTGCCCTCAAACCCCGGAGCCTCGCGCGTGAAAAAACCGGCATCATCGACGGTGTAGGGGATGGTGGTGTCGATGCCATAAGCCTTAAGAGCGTCAGTATGCTGAAGCCAAATATTATAGTCGTCCGCACCATGACCGGGCGCAGTATGCACAAAACCCGTGCCCGCCTCTTCGGTAACATGATCGCCTTCCAAAAGTGGGACGACAAATTCATATTTCAGCGGCTTAAGCGGATGGATGCAATCAATGTCGTCGCGCAATTCTTCGCTTGGCACTTCGCGAAGACGTTTATATTCCGTGCGGGCCTGTTTGAAGACGCCTGCGGCCAAAGCATCGGCTAACACCAGTTTGTCACCTGATTTTAGCCAGT
>JACQAB010000133.1 GCA_016195205.1 Pseudomonadota bacterium | reverse complement strand
GGCCGAGGGTGGCACCTCGTCGGTCGGAAGCAGGCCCATACAGCCTGCAAACAGCCTTTCATAGGCCATGATCAGGCGCTGTACCCATGGCTCGCTTACCGGTAAATCTCCTTCGCCCAGGGCGGTAAGGAAGCGCCGCATGGGCGGGAAGCGGCATACATCGCTGCGGGCCACGTAAAGTTCCTTGGCTTTCAGCAGGAAGGCAAAGGGCGGCGGGCGCAGGCGGGCGACAATGTCGCTGGCAGCCTCGGTCACGCTTTTCATGCTGAGGCGCAGCAGGTGGCCCGGATGATTGGCGGGCAGGGCCAGCATTTTGGCGGCCATGGCCACGGCCTCATCAATATAGGCCGAGGTGTCGGCTGCGGCCGAGGCGGCATAGTCATTGCCCTCATACCGGGTGGGGGATTCCATGCCCGCTTCGAAACCCGACACGGCCAGGGCGTCGGCCATCAGGCTGGGGATGCGCAGGCTGCCGCAGGACTGCGCGATGAGCAGAGCGGCTTCGGTGTCGCGCCGCGCCTGCGTTAAATGGCGGATATAAAACTGAGCCAGCGCGGGCGGCAGATCAAACTTGCCGGGCAGGAACGCGCTTTCGATATCCGACAGCGCCACGTTGTGGCCTTGGGCAAAATGGCGGATCTCGACCACGGAAAGTGCGGGCTTTAACCCCAGCTCTTCCCATTCGGCCAGGCGCATGCCGATCAGCCCGGCATAAGCCTCAATGTTTTCGGGGCCTTCTGCGCCCGGAATCGCGCTTTTTTCAGGGGATTGGCGGATAACGGCGTTGGTCAGCCAGCGCACCAGCGTGGCGCGTTCAAACGGCTTGGGACCAAAAGAGAAGGCGGGAATTTTTTCCACCACGGGCGTGGCCTGCGCGCCGGCTTTTTCGATCAGGCTTTGCGGATCGATCACCACCGCTTCCAGCGACTGACATCCCGCGCAGGCCCGCCAGCGCCAGCTGGCCGGAGAGGTGGCATACACCGTAAGGCCGCCAGCGGCGAAAAAGTCAGCCAGCACCTTCTGCGAAACTTCAGCAGAGGCGGCGGAGAGGTAGAGGGCCGGGGATTGGTCGAGCATCGAGAGATTCACAAAACATCCACAGAGATTCATTATTTGTTTACTATAAAAAGCGTGGTGAATCAGCAGGATATTGCGCGTTCTGCCGCGCCGGCCTTTTTTGGGCTCGTTCTGTGGCTTGTGGATAACAGGGGATTCTTGGCGCTTGGGCTAAGTTGTTGGAATGACTCAAATTCGCAAATGCGAAGGCGCGCCGTAAGTCTTAAGGAAAAAGATTCGGAAGCAAAAAGATAAAGGCCTCATTCCGGCGTAAGCCGGAATCCATGGCTGCGGCGCGACTAGGGGTTGCAGGAACAGCAGATCAAATTTTTTTCTTTAACCATCTTCTTATACAATTTAGATCAGAAATGAAGGCATTTCCTGTCCTGTTTGTTATTTACTTTCGCAATTTCGTAGTATAGTTGGAAAAATTCAGGAGAAACAATTATGCAAGACAGTATTGGTCCTGCCTTAACATCGCCTTTCACGCGCGCTCAGTTGGATGCTTATAGGGCTGAGGTTGCAGCAGCAGAAAAAGCAGCTCTTGATATGCAAGACGGGCGTGCCGTCGATCCAAAATATAAACCGTATTCCCCAGACCTTATTTTGGCGAACGTAAATGCCGAAAAGGCTGGATTCCAATTAGTAGAAAAAGGACTGGAAATTGTTCGTGGTGCCAATGTTATTTCAATCAGCATTGACAACGCGAATCTAGGCATTAGCGCTACAAATAATGATTTAGCGAGCCAGAGGCTGGTACGAGAAGTTGTCGACCAAGCAAGTCTTTCTGGTGGCAAAGTATTAAGCAAAGTGTTTGGTCTGGCTCAGGCCGAACTGGGTTTTGTGGTAACTGAAACAACGAGACCGGGTGCCAAAGCCCGTACCTTTCAATTGAAGAAACAAAACGGGTAACGGGTAGTAGCCCCCCGGCTTTCGCCGGGGTGAGGTCTGATATTTTTTATATTAAAAACTGAAAGCAATCTTCCGCACCAGCCGCCGGTTGCCTTCGTCATCCACTACGCAAAGCAGAAACGTTTCCGGTTTGTCGGCGCGCAGGGCTTCGGTGTAGGGGCGTGCGATCAGGCTGGAAAGCCCCACGCTTTCCCCGGCGCATTCCAGGAATAAATCATCTTCCAGAAGTTGCAGGGTGACATCGGCCAAGGGATCATCGGCTAACACTTGTGGAATGTCAGGGAGGACCAGAAGCCATTGACCTTCGCTGTTGCGGACAAGCTCGAAGTCGTCCAGAGAGGGAACAACTTCGGCGGATCCGGGCTTGGCGATGGCCATGGTTACTCTTTTGCGGGCTCTTCCGCGGCGGCTTCGGGTTTGGGTTCTTCGGCCGGTTTCTCGAAAAGGGCGCGATTCACCTCTTCCTGGCGGAGGAGGGCCGCCTGCTTGTCTTCGGCGGCGGTGGCCATTTTCACGGCGGCGCCGGTTTTTTCCTGAACCTTGGCTTCGTCCTCGGTGCGGGCGACGTTCAGCGTGATGGTCGCGGCCACTTCGGCATGCAGATGCACCTCAACCTTATGCAGGCCCAGCGCCTTGATGGGCGAAGGCAGGGCCACGTTCTGGCGCTCCATCTCAAACCCGGCATCGTGCAGCAGCGTGGCCACATCGCGCACGGTGACCGATCCGAACAGGTGTCCCACTTCCGAGGCCTGGCGGATAATCACGAATTTGCGGCCGTCCAGCGTTTTGGAACGCTCGCCGGCCTTTTCACGCGCAGCGGCGTTGGCCGCCTCAATTTCGGCGCGGCGGGATTCGAACACCGCCAGATTGTCCTTGGTGGCGCGCAGGGCTTTTTTGCGCGGTAGCAGATAGTTGCGGGCAAAGCCGGGCTTGACCTTCACCACCTGGCCGATCATGCCTAAACGGCCGATCTTTTCGAGCAGAATGACCTCAATCATGCGAATTCTCCTGCTTCGCGAGCATAGGGCAGCAGGGCCATGAAGCGCGCGCGCTTCACCGCCTGGGCCAGCTCGCGCTGTTTGGGGGCCGACACCGCGGAAATGCGCGAGGGCATGATTTTGCCGCGCTCGGAAAGCTGGCGCGAAAGCGTGCGCACGTCTTTCCAATCAATCTTCGGGGCATTCGGGCCGGTAAAGGGGCACGATTTGCGGCGGCGGAAAAACGGCCGGCGCAGGGCGGCGGCGGCGCCGCGCTCACCGCCTTCGCCGCCTTCACGGTCACGACGGTTGCGGTTGCCACCGCGGGAGTCACCACTACCCCCTCTGGAATTTTCGCGTCTCATGCTTGTTCTCCTTCAACGGCTTCTTCAGGGCGCGGGCCGCGCGGACGCATGGGGCGTCCACTGCCGCCGCGGTCACCACGATCCCCACGGGGACCGCCGCCAAAACCACCCCGTTCGCCGAAACCACCGCCTTCACGCGGATCGTCGTCGCGCTTGCGCAGCATGGCCGAAGGGCCTTCTTCCAGCTCTTCCACGCGGATGGTTAAATAACGCAGCACATCTTCGTTGATGCGCATGGTGCGTTCCATTTCGGCAATGGCGTCGGAAGGGGCATCGATGTTCAGCAGAACATAATGGCCCTTTTTATTTTTGTTGATGCGGTAGGCGAGGTTCTTCAAACCCCACTGCTCGGTCTTAGTGACCTTGCCGCCCTGAGTCTTGATCAGGTCGGAAACATTGCCCGAAAGGCTTTCGACTTGCGCGGGCGTCAGGTCTTGCCGTGCGATAAACACGGATTCATACAAAGGCATTTTTTCTTCCTTCTGGCTTATCTCATCCCGCCACTCAATGGAAAAACAAACAGTTGGCTTGTAGCCGATGTTTGCCCATTGAGTGGACGGGAATAGCCCACCTCCTCATGGGGCGAGCAAGGATGGGGTGTTTATAGGGGATGGGGGAGGGAGAGTAAAGGTTTTTAAGCGGTTTTTTAGGCGTTTTAACGGCGGATTTCGTTGAAAAAGGACAGAAAATTATTAATGGACGAAAGCCTCTTCGGCTGGCTGTCCTTTTCTCGAGCGTCCAAACATGCTGCTTACGGCAGGGCGTTGTGGCGGGCCAGATTTTTTTATGAGTTGCCATCCCGGCGGAACCCCGTGTCGCAGGCCATGCAGGGCGGTCGCACGCGGTTGATACGTCAAATTAAACCTATCGGGCCACCCAGCGGAGCGTTCCGGCGCATAAAGAGCGGCTTGTTCCCGCTTCAAGGTTCCATAGCGTAGCAAGGCCCCGTCAGGATCGGGTTTTTTCAAAGCTTCAAGTTTTTTCGCTCTTTCCACGGTGTTAAGCGCTTCCGCCCTTTTCTTTTCAGGCAAGGGGCCAAGCTGGCACTCGATTTGCTTGCCAAACACC
This sequence comes from Pseudomonadota bacterium, assembly GCA_016195205.1. Taxonomy (GTDB): domain Bacteria; phylum Pseudomonadota; class Alphaproteobacteria; order UBA9219; family RGZA01; genus JACQAB01. Next base: position 7,720 of record JACQAB010000133.1, on the reverse strand, counting down.
ACCAAGCCTAGCTTGATGCCCTCGTTGATAAGCGTGGTTTCGGGAGTGGCTTCCCTTTCAAGAGATAGGGCCATGAAAGTGAGGTGAAACAGGATGCTTTTAGCATCGTCGGTGAAGGCGCCGAATTTTACGCGAAAGCCGTCATGCTCTCCATCGTTGAAGGGCTCTTTTTTTACTTGGTCGATCCAGGGCCTTTGTTGCAGATAGCCGACGACGCCGTCGACGATCAGTTCAGAGGTATGAAAAAATGACCAGATGCGGCGATCGCTGCCGCTTCCATCATCGGCGTTAAAGACCAAATCACCGCCACCGGGCGGCGGCGGGCGGTCAGCAACCGCAAGGGACGAACGTAAACGCATAACTATTCTCTCAATAATTCTGCTTCAATGAGGCGAGAGAAGTAGCGGCGCCAGCCTTGGCCCTTTGGCCATTTCTTGACATGCTAGCCGCCACCCGAGTTCTTTCAACGCTGCCTTATAATAATCAAGCATTTACAGGGGTTTTCTTATTAAACCATTGATAACGGCTTCCTGCGATAATTCAGCGTTTTCAAGAGGGATGTATATCGATGGCTGATTTTTATGCAAGCGCCACAGCCCTCCGTTTTTATTCTCATCAGCAACTGGAAGCTTTGCAAAAGCATTCCGGTCGCCGCCTCATGTTTCTTACCTGGGACGATTATCACCAGCTAAGGCATCCTAAAGATCAAAACCAATCCGTAGAAGAAATCCGAGGTTGGATTCCTCGTAACTTTGATTCCGATCATGAAAATATTAGAAGCGTATACTTTTCGTTGCAAGACGGATTCATGGCATCCGGCCATCCTGGTGAAAGCTTTATTATTGAAAATGGCAGGGTGGTCAGAAAGGTGGAGACTCGTACATGGGGAATTGTTGTGCTCCCGTCTCGTTTGGAGATTGCCCTTCAAAGAGAGCGCACGGGATTAAACATCAAAGAAGGTCTTTTAAGCCAGGGCGAGTTGAGCGAACTGGGGCTTTTGATTGGGGCGCATGAAGTAAGTCATTTTGCGCTTATCAACAGGAACCAGAACTCCGAAGCCGGCGCTGAAATGGGCCAAGCGGTATTTTATCGGCAACATCCGGAATTTTTTCCTCATCTCAGGCAAGGCAACCGGTTTCAGGCTGTGGTCATGGGAAGCCGTGCCTTGCACACCCTTCTCGCGGCAAGTCACAATTACATTGATAATTACCACCTTATCCCTTTTGCCGGCATAGATCAGTGGCGCGCTCAATCCGACCTCTGGGAAAAAGCCACGGATAAGTCGTTCTCCGCATTCTTCCAGAAAACGGCAGAACGGATGCACCAAAAAGGAGATCTTCCATCCGCGACGGATGCCACGGCTTTCAGGGTGGCATACAACGCGGCCCTTCATCCTTCCAGGCACGACGTACCGCCTGACGCGCCACCCAATTGGATCAATTATAATTTCGACAAAACGGGATTATTGAGAAAATACCTTGCCAGCCGCGGGATAACGCAGCTTCATGGCATGAATACCCGGATAGCCTTCAATGATATTGATGTGCTGAAGAATCTTTACGATCCTTCCGCAGATCCCCAGAAAATCAAGGAAGCCGGGGATTTCATGCGCAGGCACAACCTGTCCAGAAGGGAAGTGGACGCTTTTATGCGGCAAGGAAAAAGCCAGGGCCTATCTTGGGTTTTATCGGATAAATTGGACAGCTTGCGCGACACGACCTTATGTCTTGAGCGGGAAGGGCAGTGCGCGTTCCCCAGGAAAATTGCGGACCCCGCCAATCCTTTTTTGGCCAAGGTTATCGAAACCATGCGGGATCTCAGGGCGGAAGGCGCGATTGCCGGCGATCAAGCGATGGAGACCTATACCGATAATCTGTTTGCCGGCGCCGATTTCTATCTTGAGCCGCCCGCCGCCAGCACTCAACCAGCGCCTTCTGTTCAGCCCACACCCTCTGAACAAACACCGCCGCCAACTCCTGAAAGAACGCCGGGCGCTGCTTCTAAAAAAACATCGCCTGCGCCACATTCCAATCAGCCGATACCGCGCCCACCGCCCACGGTAAGACCAGGGCCTTTAGAAAGGCCGGCGCCTTTCCCAAGGCCGGCGCCTTCGCAAAGGGGAGCGCCTTTTACAAGCCCCCCACCTGTGATCAGGCCTTTTTAAGAAGGCCATTAGCCCAGCCGTTTCCTGAAATCCTCATACCCAAACCCGCGCGCCAATTCACATTTCCCGTTTTCGTTAAGCAATACGATATCGGGCAGGGGCGTGCCGTTAAAGGTGGTGGCCTGCACCAGGTTATATTGCAGCCCGTCGCCGAAAATGATCTGGTCACCCGCTTTCAGCGGCTGCGGGAAGGAATATTCACCGAACACGTCGCCCGTCATGCAGGTGCGCGCGCCCAGCAGATAGTTATGCGGGTGCGCGCCCGGCTCACCCGCGCCGATTACCGGCGGGGTGAAAGGAATAAGCAGGGAGTCCGGCATGTGGCAGGTGGCCGAAGCATCAAGAATGGCGGTGTTTTTCTCGTTCGGATGAATGTCCAGCACCGTAGCCACCAGATAGCCCGCGTTATAAACCAGCGCGCCGCCTGGTTCCAGAATGACTTCCACGTTATAGGCGGCGCGGAATTCCTTGATCGCCTTAATCAGTGCATCGACATCGTAGCCTTTTTTGTTGATGAAATGCCCGCCGCCGAAATTCACGGCCTTCACGCGTTTAATATAGGGGCCAAAGTTTTTGCCGATATGCTCGATCAGCCCCACCGAGCCGTCATGCATCGCCTCGCACAGCGCGTGGGCGTGAAGAATATGCACGTCGTCCCACGGCACTTGGTCCAGTTCTTTCGGCAGAATGCCAAAACGCGAGGTGGGCGAGCAGGGATCATAAAGCGCGCCGCCCACCGTGGCTTTTGAATAGCCGGGATTGAAACGGATGCCGGTTTTTTTGCCTGCCTGTTTTACCGTGGGAAGAAAGCGGCGTAACTGCGCGATAGAATTGAAATAAATGTCGTCAGCAAGGCCCAGAAACTCTTTTATTTCTTCTTCTTTATAGGCGGGCGAGAATACGTGGACTTCCTTGCCAAATTCCTCGCGGCCCAGCTTTGCTTCATACAGGCCGCTGGCGGTGGTGCCGTCCAGAACCTCGCGCATGATCGGAAAGGTGGCCGGAGTAGCGAAGGCTTTGGTCGCCAATAAAATCTTGCAGCCGGATTCTTTCTTTATCCGCGCCGCGGTTTGCAGGTTTTTCTTCAGCGCCGCTACGTCGATGACATAGGCGGGGGTGCGCGAAACAGGGAGAGTGAGAGGATTCATTTAAGCGAACTATCTAAACAGGCGAAATCGGATTCCCCTCCCCCTGAGGGAGGGGCGAGGGGTGAGGTGGAGCGTGACATTGCTCAACCCTCAACCATTTACGCCAGGTGGCAACCCCTTACCCCACCCCTTTATCCCCTCCCTCAAGGGGAGGGGAAATATTGTCATGCCGCCAGCAAATCGCGCTGCGCGCCGGAATCCAGCTGCTGCGTATGCCAGGGCAGGCCCTGCTTGGCCACTTCTTCAAGGAACGGAACGGGCGGAAGCTGTTCTACGTTGAACACGCCCTGGCCCTTCCAGATGCCCTTCAGCATCATCATCGCGCCGGTTAAGGCCGGAACACCGGTGGTGTAGGAAACGGCCTGCGCGCCGACCTCGCGGTTGGTTTCGGCGTGGTCGCATACATTGTAAATGAAACAGCTAACCGGCTTGCCGTTCTTTTTGCCCTGGAAAATGCACCCGATCGAGGTTTTGCCGGTGTAGTTTTCTGCCAAGGACGACGGCTCGGGCAACAGCGCCTTCAGAAACTGCAGGGGAATGATTTCCATGCCGTTATACATGATCGGGTCAATGCGCGTCATGCCCACGCTTTGCAGCACATCCAGGTGCTTGATGTAGTTATCCGAGAACGTCATCCAGAAGCGGATTTGCTTCAGGCCCTTGATGTTCTTCACCAGGGATTCCTCTTCCTCGTGATAGATGAGGTAAGACTTCTTCGGACCCACGCCAGGATAGTCGATCATTTTGGAGATGCTTAGCGGGTCAATCTCGATCCACTTGCCTTCTTTCCAGTATTTGCCGCGCTGGGTCACTTCGCGGATGTTGATTTCAGGGTTGAAGTTGGTGGCGAAAGACTTGCCATGGTCGCCGGCGTTGCAATCGACGATATCGATGAAATTAATCTCATCGAACAGCTTTTCCTGAGCATAGGCGCAGTAAATATTGGTCATTCCGGGATCGAAGCCGCAGCCCAGCACGGCCATGATGCCGGCCTTCTGGAAGCGTTCCTGATACGCCCACTGCCAGCGGTATTCAAACTTAGCCACATCTTTCGGTTCGTAATTGGCGGTGTCGAGGTAATGCACGCGCGTGGCGAGGCACGCATCCATGATCGCCAGGTCCTGATAGGGCAGGGCCATGTTGATGACCAGGTCGGGCTTCTGCGCTTCGATCAGCTTGATGACCTGCTTGCTGTCATCGGCATCCACCTGTGAAATGCTGACGGCGCCGTTGGTTTCCTTCTGCACCTTTTCGCATTTCGAAAGCGTGCGCGAGGCCAAATGGATTTTTTTGAACACGCCACGGTTCATGACGGCTTTTTTAGCCACGACCGAGCCCGCGGCTCCGGCGCCGATAATGACGATGCTATCCATGGCTTGCTCCTTCACGTTCGTTACGCAGTGGCAGTAATGTAGAGGATGGGCCCCCTGGTGCAAGGGGTTTTAGTGCATTTACCATCGCTTAAGCCGGGAGGTTTATAAAACAGGTCATCCCCGCCTGTGCGGGGCCTTCCATTTAAAGGGCGGCACATGCTTCTGGTCAAAACCTATCTGGATAAAAGCAAAATTCACGGGTTGGGCGTTTTTGCCGGCGAGTTTATCCCCAAAGGTGGAAAAATCTGGGTCTTCGCCGAGGGTTTTGACCGCGCCTATTCGCCTAAAGAATTCAAAAAGCTGCCCAAAGCGGCGCAGGATTTCATCCGGCGTTACGGGTATCAGATAAACGGGGAAATCATGCTTACCGTCGACCACGATTGCTATACCAACCACTCCGACAAGGCGAACACAGTTTATCGGGATGGTTTTATGGTGGCGCGCCGGAACATCGCCAAGGGCGAGGAAATTACCAACGATTACCGTGATTTCGACCGCATGTTCTGCGCGGGGTTTTTGAGGAAGAAACCGAAGTAGTGTTTCCCGTTTAAGCAAAGCCTATCCACAAACAAAAAACCGTCACCCCCGCGAAGGCGGGAGTCCACGATAGGCCACAGGCATGTCTGTTTGGCTTTCGTGGATGCCCGCCTTCGCGGGCATGACTATTCTATTTGAAAGGTTTTTGCTTTAAGATGTTGGAGAGTTCCGAAGAGACCACAATGGCCAAAATACACTTTTCCCTGCCGGGAAGCATCCTGAAGCGGCAGTTTCTGGAAGATTTTGGCCTGTCGGTCAACGCCGCCGCCAAGGCCATGGGCATTCCGCGCAGCCGTCTAAACCAGATTGTCCGGGGGGAAAGGTCCATCAGTGCCGATACAGCCCTTCGGCTTGGCAAATTCTTCGGCAATGGCCCTGAGTTCTGGATGAATCTGCAAACGCATTACGACCTTGCAGAAGCGGAAGCTTCTGGCCACAAGAAGCTGAAGCACATTCCAGCTGTTCAGGAAGTGATCGAGCTGCGCAGAGTTTAAAACTTTGAAAAGCGGGGATTACTCGTCGCTTTTCTCTGTCTTCTCATCCTTGCCCTTTTTCAGAGCCGCGCCAAGGATGTCGCCCAGCGACGCGCCGCTGTCGGATGAGCCATATTCGGCCATCGCCTCTTTTTCCTCGTCGACTTCGCGGGCCTTGATTGACAGCGTGATTTTGCGGGCGCCCTTGTCGATCTGGGTGATCTTGGCGTCCACCTTTTCCTTCACGGCAAAGCGGTCGGGACGCTGTTCCGAACGGTCACGTGACAGCTCGCCCTTGCGGATGAAGCCGGTCAGGTTGTCGCCCAGCGTCACCTCGATGCCGCCATCGGTGATGGCCGACACGGTGCAGGTGACCACGTCGCCCTTCTTCACGCCCAATGACACGCTTTCGAACGGGTCGGCGGTAAGCTGCTTGACGCCCAGGCTGACGCGTTCCTTTTCCGGATCGCTTTCCAGCACCTTGAACTTGATGACCTGGCCCTTGGCATAGCCGGTAAGGGCTTCTTCGCCGGTTTTGTCCCACGAGATGTCGGAGACATGGATCATGCCGTCGATATCGCCGGGCAGGGCCACGAACAGGCCAAACTCGGTGATGTTGCGGATTTCGCCTTCCAGGTCGGTGCCCGCCTCGTACTTGTCGGCAAAGGTTTGCCACGGATTATCTAGGCACTGCTTGATGCCCAGGCTAATGCGGCGCTTGGCCAGATCGGTATCCAGAACCTGGACTTCGATGTCCTGGCCGGACGTGACGATCTTGCTGGGATGCTGGTTCTTCTTGGTCCACGACATTTCGGAAACATGCACCAGGCCTTCAATGCCGGGTTCCAGTTCCACGAACGCGCCGTAGTCGGTGATGTTGGTGACCTTGCCCTTGAAGCGCGTGCCCGACGGGTACTTCGCCGCCACGCCTTCCCACGGATCGGCCTCAAGCTGCTTGATGCCCAGGCTGATACGCTGGGTTTCGGCGTTGAAGCGGATGACCTGCACCTTCACGCTTTGGCCGATTTGCAAGGCCTCCGACGGGTGGTTGATGCGCTTCCACGAAATATCGGTGACATGCAGCAAGCCGTCCACGCCGCCCAGATCCACAAAGGCGCCGTAATCGGTAATGTTCTTCACCACACCCTGCAGCACCTGGCCTTCCTTCAGATTGGCGACCAGCTCGGTGCGGGCTTCGGCGCGGCTTTCTTCCAGAACGGCGCGGCGCGAAACCACGATGTTGCCGCGCATGCGGTCCATTTTCAAAATCTGGAACGGCTGCGGGGTGCCCATCAGCGGGGTGATGTCTTTCACCGGGCGGATATCCACCTGGCTGCCGGGCAAGAACGCCACGGCGCCGGCCAGGTCGACCGTGAAGCCGCCCTTGACCTTGCCGAAAATGATGCCGCTAACGCGGGTTTGCGAGGCATGCGACTTTTCCAGCATGGTCCAGGCTTCTTCGCGTTTGGCTTTTTCGCGGCTCAGCACGGCTTCGCCGTTGCGGTCTTCCATGCGGTCGACGAACACGTCGACCTCGTCGCCGATGCGGATTTCAGGTGCGCCGGTGGCGGCAAATTCCTTCATCGCAATGCGGCCTTCCGATTTTAGGCCGGCATCGACCAGCACGAAGTCTTCGCCCACGGAAATAACGCGGCCCTTGATGACCGAGCCTTCCAGGCTTTTCTTGTTGCCCATTGTTTCGGTCAACAGATCGGCGAATTTCTCGCCCTTCAGGTATTGGGTGTAATCCTGTTCGTCCGGGGTGATGGTGATCGCGCGCTTTTTGGGACGGTGCGGCTGATTACGATCACGGCCATGCTTGCCTTTGTGACGGGGGCCGCGGCCATCGCGCCGGCCCTTATGTTCGCCGCCTTTGGCGTCTTTGCCTTCTTTGGCAGTCTTGTTTTCTTTATCTTTGGATTCGTTAATCTTCTGTGCGGCCTGAGGCATAATCTTCATCCTTCAACGCCGGCTTTGCACATGGCAAAGGGAAACAGCGTTTTCTGCGGCGGTTTGACGTTACGC
>JACQAB010000132.1 GCA_016195205.1 Pseudomonadota bacterium | reverse complement strand
TATTCGCTGCCGCGCGCGCCGTCACTTCCAGCACAAAGCATTCCAGCAGCCGCGACTGCAACTTCCTGCTTAATTTACAGCGCCTTAGTCCCATCCGGCCACCGTAGATAATTTTCCTTATCTACGACAGCCCCTTTATTTTTAAGGAGATTAAAATGGAAATTCTTGAAGATCGCATCGCGGCGGACTTGCTGGTCCTCCATTTCCAAAGACAGGGTCTGGAACACCGCAGCAAACAACTGTTAAAACGAAACTCCCGGTTCAGTCGATTAAGGCGGGTTTGCGTAAAGAAGTTGGCACGGGCGGCGCCCGCGCCGTGCGCCGGCAGGGCAATGTTCCCGCCGTGATCTATGGCGGCAAGGAAGCCTCCATCACCATTTCACTCGAAGCCCGCGCTTTCGCGCCCGTGGCGCGCGCGGCGGGGTTCTTTAACCACCTCGTCGATATCGACGCCGACGGCAAAAAAATCCGCGTGCTGCCGCGCGATGTGCAGTTTGATCCCGTATCGGACCAGCCGGTGCATGCCGACTTCCTGCGCGTCTCGGCCAACACCCGCATTCGCGTTTACGTGCCGGTGGTGTTTTTCGATCAGGATAAATCGCCCGGTCTGAAACGCGGCGGCGCCTTGAACATCGTGCAGCATCAGTTGCTGCTGGTCTGCGCGCCCGAGAAAATTCCCGAAAACATCCGCATCAGCGTCGATGGGCTGGATATCGGTGACGCCATCCACATGGAAAGCATCAAGCTTCCTCCGGATGTAAAGCCGGTGATTGGCGCGCGCGCCGATACCACCATTGCCTCGATCGCCGCGCCCACCACGGTTCAGGAAGAAGAACCCGTGGCGGCGGCGGTTCTGGCCGAAGGCGAGGCGGTGGCGGTCGAAGGCGCAGCTGCAGCTGCAGCTCCAGGCGCGGCTCCGGCAGCGGGTGCCGCACCAGGTGCGGCCCCTGCGGCAGCGGCGGCAGCCAAGCCCGGCGCACCGGCAGCTCCGGTAGCCAAGGGCGGCGATAAGAAGAAGTAATTCTCCTGCCCGAAGGGGCCCTGCATGTGGCTCATCGTTGGCCTTGGCAATCCCGGTCCGCAGTATCGGCGTAACCGTCACAATATCGGCTTCATGGCCGCCGAGGCCGTGCACGCGGAATTTTCTTTTCCCGGCTGGAAGAAAAAATTCCAGGCCGAGCTCAGCGAAGGAAAATTCCCGGGCGTTGAGGACAAGGTCGTCCTGATCAAGCCGCAAACCTTCATGAATCTTTCCGGCGAGGCGGTGCAGGCGGCGGCAGCCTTTTATAAGGTGCCGCTTGCCAACATCATCGCCTTCCATGACGATCTTGATCTGGCCCCCGGCAAGGTAAAAGTGAAACAGGGCGGCGGCGATGGCGGGCATAATGGGCTGGCGTCCATTGACACGCATCTGGGTGTGGATTACTGGCGCGTGCGCCTGGGCATTGGGCACCCATTGCGTGAGCGGTTGCGCGATAGTGCAGAGCGTAGCAAAGAAACAAGCGTGCATCTGCCCAACAAGGCCTAAATGGTCACCAGCTATGTTTTGGCGGATTTTTCGAAGGAAGATGAAATCTGGCTGGATCTTTTGCTGAAAAAAATGGCCGAAGCCTTCCCGCAGTTTTTGTCGGAAAGTCCGGAAAAGTTTCTTAACGCCCTGCACCAGAAAGCGGCCTGACCATGGGTTTCAATTGCGGTATCGTCGGGTTGCCCAATGTTGGCAAGTCCACGTTGTTTAACGCGCTGACCTCCACGCAGGCGGCGCAGGCGGCCAATTATCCGTTCTGCACGATCGAGCCGAATGTGGGCCGCGTGGGTGTGCCGGATGAGCGTTTGGAAACAATTGCCGCCGTGGCGAAAAGTGAAAAAATCATTCCCACCCAGCTTGAGTTCGTCGATATCGCCGGGTTGGTGCGCGGCGCCAGCAAGGGCGAAGGGCTGGGCAACCAGTTCCTAGGCCATATCCGCGAGGTGGATGCCATCCTGCATGTGGTGCGCTGCTTTGAGGGCGAGGTGACGCATGTGGAAGGCTCGGTCGATCCGGGGCGCGACACGGAGGTGGTGGAAACCGAACTGATGCTGGCCGATATGGAAAGCCTTGAAAAACGCCTGTCCAACGCGGCTAAAAAGGCCAAAAGCGGCGATAAGGAAGCCCTGGCGCAAATGCCTATCATGGAAGCGGTGTACGAGCTTCTGAAGCAAGGCCAGCCCGCCCGTGTGTATGCCAAGAACATGACCGCCGAACAGGCGCCGCACTTCAAGGCGTTGCAAATGATCACCGGCAAGCCGGTGCTGTATGTGTGCAATGTGGAAGAAGACGGCGCAGCCAAGGGTAATGCCTACACTGAAAAAGTTTTTGCCCGCGCTGCCAAGGAAGGCGCGCAAGCGGTGCTGATTTCGGCGGCCATCGAAGCCGAGCTGGCGGTATTGACCGACCCTGCCGAACGAAAAGAATTTTTGCAAAGCCTTGGCCTGAATCAACCGGGGCTGAACCGGGTGATCACCGCAGGCTATCGGCTTCTGGACCTGATCACCTTCTTCACCGCCGGGCCAAAAGAAACCCGGGCCTGGACCATCCGCCGCGGCACCAAGGCGCCCCAGGCGGCGGGCGTCATCCATACCGACTTCGAGAAAGGCTTCATCCGGGCCGAGGTGG
>JACQAB010000131.1 GCA_016195205.1 Pseudomonadota bacterium | reverse complement strand
TTTTTCAATAAATACCGCCTAAATCATTGAATATGCATGAGAAATAAGCGATTCAGGGCTTGACGCCGCCCGGGGGCACTCTCATAAACTATTGAAGTGTCTAAGAAAAGCGGTCACCGTTCCTGAAGGTGCCGTTGGTGCGAATAAGGCAACCCCCGCACGCTGAGGAGGCGTGATGACCCGTTCCGATCTCGTCCAAAAGCTGGCCGAAAAAAATCCGCATCTGATGCAGAAAGATGTGGAGCGCATCGTCAACACCATTTTCGATGAGATCACGGTGGCCTTGGCGCGCGGTGACCGGGTTGAGCTGCGTGGCTTCGGCGCGTTCTCCACCAAAAAGCGCGAAGCGCGTTCCGGCCGCAACCCGCGCACCGGACAAACCGTTTCCGTGGCCGAGAAAATTGTGCCCTTCTTTAAAACCGGCAAACAGTTGCGCGACCGCCTGAACGGCAAAGAAGGCAATCCAGCCGACGACTAAAAAAGTAATGAGTATTGAGTAGTGAGTATTGAATCAGGCCTGATTTATCTCATTACTCACTACTCATTACTCACTACTCCTAATGAAATTCCTCTCCTGGCTCATCACTATTCCGCTTGTGGTTTTCTGCGTGGTTTTCGCGGTGAACAACCGGCAGGAAGTGACGATTGACCTGTGGCCCTCGGGTTATGTGGCCAGCGCGCCGCTTTACCTGGTGACGCTGGGCGCATCTCTGGTGGGCTTTCTGATTGGTGCCCTGCTGTTCTGGCTGGCCAGCCTGCATCCCCGCTGGGAGCGCCGCCATCTGGCCCGGCAGGTAGATCGCCTTAAACACGAATTGTTGGAAGAAAAGGTGAAGAGCAGCAACGTTCCGGTTTTGAGGAGTGATATGTAAAAAAGCGCGGAACTAATTCCCCTCCCCTTCCGCCTTCGCTAAAGCTACGGCGGACGAGTGAGCCCAGACCCTCCGAAGCTTTAGCGCAGGAGGGTGAGGGAGGGGCTAGGGGTGGGGTGGAGCGTGACATTGCTCAACCCCCAACCATTTACGCCAGGTGGCAACCCCTTACCCCACCCCTTTATCCCCTCCCTCAAGGGGAGGGGAAATTCATTTATAATCCTTCCGACTTTTCTTTAATTCCCCGATAATGCCCGTATGACTTCCAGAATCTTCTGCGCCATCGATACCGCCGCCCTGCCCGAAGCTTTAAAGCTGGCCGACCACCTGAAAACCCATGTGGCCGGGCTGAAGCTGGGGCTGGAGTTCTATTCCGCCAACGGGCCCGAAGGCGTGAAGGCTATTCAGAAAAAAGGCCTGCCGCTTTTTCTGGATCTGAAGCTGCATGACATCCCCAACACCGTGGCGAATGCGATTGTGGCGCTGCTGCCGCTGGCGCCACAATTCATCACCATCCACGCTTCGGGCGGGCCGGCGATGATGAAGGCCGCCACCGAAGCGGCACGCAAGGGCGGCGACAAACGGCCCAAACTGCTGGCCGTTACCATCCTCACCAGCCTGGATGCGCAGGATTTAAAGGTCATCGGCCACAGCGGCGGGCCCGAGGAACAAGTCTCGCGCCTGGCCTTGCTGGCGCGCGAATGTGGCATGGACGGCGTGGTGTGCGCCCCACCTGAAATTGCCATTTTGCGGCGTGAGCTGGGCCCCGATTTTGTGCTGATGGTGCCGGGCATCCGCCCGCAAAGCGCCGCCGCGAATGACCAGAAACGCGTGATGACCCCGCGCGAGGCCATGACGGCCGGAGCTACCTATCTGGTGGTGGGCCGGCCCATTACGCAAAAGCTTGATCCCGCCGCAGCCGCCGCGGCCATAAACGCCGAGGTTCCATAATGCCCAAGGTGAAAGTCAAAATCTGCGGGGTGCGCACCAAGGAAGCGATTGAAGCCGCGGCCCAGGGCGGCGCCAGCTATATCGGGTTTAATTTTTACCGCCTCTCGCCGCGCTATATTTTCCCCGACCAGGCGGCGCAGATGTCAAAAATCGTGCCCTCGTCGTTGAAAATCGTGGTGGTGACGGCCGACGCCGATGACCGGATTTTTGACGATGTGTTCGAACGCTTCACGCCCGACATGCTGCAATTCCACGGCAAGGAAACGCCGCGGCGGGTGGCCGACCTGAAAACCCGCTTCCGCATGCCGGTGGTCAAGGCCATTCCCATCACCGTGCCGCATGATTTTGAAGCGGCCAAGCCGTTCGAAGACGTGGTGGATTGGCTGCTGTTCGAAGGCACGCCGCCCACCAACGCCATGCTGCCGGGCGGCAATGCCGCGCCGTTTGACTGGAAGCTGATGGAAGGCAAAACGTTTAAGCGCCCGTGGTTTCTGGCGGGCGGGCTGAACGCCAAGAACATCGCTGAGGCTTTGCAGGTTTCCGGCGCGCAGGCGGTGGATGTTTCCTCGGGCGTGGAAAAAACCCTGGGCGAGAAAGACCCGCGCATGATCGGCGAGTTTTTAAGGACGATCCCGCAAACTTAAAGCTGAACGCCCGGCATCATGGCGCGCGAGGCGGCGCAGCAATTCGCCAAGGATTCCCACAGCCAGCTGGGCGCGATTAAACGCGCCACCCAGGGCTATTTCACTATTCTGCCGCTGAACCAGACCCCGCAGGCCGAAGAAGCGCGCGAGATCAACAAAACCGTGCGCATCGTCACGACGGTTGAGTATGCGTTGGGGGATTAAAGTTTTTTGCCCGAAACGCGCATGGCGTCGTAGCAATCCTTGGCAAGAAGCTCGAACGCGCCGATATGTTCGTAAATCGAGATAAGGAGATGTTCAATTTTCGCGCCGTTAATTTCCTTATAGCCAAAGATAAGTTTTTTTTCCGGACCGCTTTCGGGATTCAACTCCCACAGATCATGAACCAGGCGGTTTCTTTCCAGCGATAATTTATGGGTTTCTTCGGCAAAATCATGTATGGTTTCTTCGGCAAAATCATGTATTTTTTTGACAAACGTTTTATCTTCGCATTCCTGCGCCACCAGGGCGGCCAGGGCGTCAAACCTTCTTTCCATGTTGGGAAACTGCGCGGTAAGACACGCGCCGCGTTTATACGAAATTTCCGCCATTCTCCAGATAATGACGTTCACGCAATATTCGAAAAAGGCCCAGGCAGAAGACATCCTGCCAAGTTGAGCGCAATGCTTCTCGGGGATGCGGTTAACGATATTCTCGATGGGTTTTCTTAAGTCGATCGTCATTGGAATACCCTGGCTGGAGCAGCCAGTATGCTGATTCCTTCCCCAGGCGACAACTCGCATCGCATTCATTTGCCTGTTTAAATTCCTGTTGCCGCAACTGTTATCGCCCCCTACATTAGGCTTATACGGGGCGTGATAACCCCTGTCTTACGCGGTTTTGTGCGACCGTCATTCGCACTCCCTAGACCTTTTATGGTCGGGGAGGCACGGGCGTATGTTCAGGCCGAAAGGCTAAAGGTCCGTGCGACCTTTCGTAAGACGGGTTTATCAACTCCCCGATCACCATGGTCAGGGAGTGATGCATGCAATCGGATAAAGACATTCTGGAAGAAGCGCGGAATTCCTCGGCAAGAGTGGCGATGGCGCTTGTGCTGATATTTCAGGGAGCGTTCTGGCTGTTGATGGGCATCGGCATTGGCTGGCTGTTCTGGCACCGGTAGCCATGGCCATTGAAAGAAACCCTCTTGTCCGTTTTGCC
>JACQAB010000145.1 GCA_016195205.1 Pseudomonadota bacterium | reverse complement strand
CGGCTGTATGACGCTGATGGAAAGCTGCTAGCCGAGTGGCATGAAAAGCTTGGTCCGGCGCAAAGTACCTTTGTTCTGGACAGCAAAGAGGTGCGCAAGCGCTTCAACCTGCCCGAATTCTGCGGCCAGCTGTTTATCCACGCTACGAAAGCCGCCGGGCATGACATTGTAAAATATGCGCTTGATGCCTATGGCGATGAAAGCCACATGCTTTCCTGCACCCATGACGCCAACTCCTGGCCAGCCGACTATTACGCCGGGTTGCCTGCTCCGGATGAGGGCGAAGACGTGGTGCTGTGGGTGCAGAACAGCCAGCCCTTTCCCATCCCCGAGGGCGAAATTGCCCTGAACATAATGGGCGAGGGGGAGGTGTGCCGGTTGAAGCACGGCATTCCGCCCTTCGCCACCTACCGTTTAAGCGTGGCCGAGTTGTTGCCCAAGGCGCATTGGCCGCAACAGGTGGAAATTGCCTGCGGAAAATATCTGGTGCGCCCGCGCTATGAGGTTTTCAAAAAAGGCAGCCCCGCTCGCCGCCGCATGGCGCATGTGAATGTCGAGCGCGACGATTTGAAAGTGGACCCCAAGCTTTCCACGCTGAAGGAAATGGGCAAGGGGCATATTCTTCCCGCGCCCATCCTGCCGCTGGACCATTATAAAAGCCTGGCCCTGCCCACGCCCATGGGGCGTAACCAGCAGCATCTGCCGCTGATGGCCCTTGTTTATGATTCCAAGGGCCAGAAGCAGGCGGAACAGCGTTTGGGCAATCTGCTGCGCAACCACGCGCAGTTGCTGGATGTTGATAAAGTGCTGAACGGCAAAAGGCTGGAAGGCGGCTTCGGCCATGTAGAATTCCTTTACGACTTTTCGGCCGGCGCCGAAGCCGATGGCTGGATGCATGGCCTCTTCCGTTATGTCGACCGCAAAACCGGCCATGCCGCCGAAAGCAGCTTCGGCAGTCACATGTTCAATTCCGCGCTGGTTTATAAGAACGAACCGCAAAGCTATGCCGGACGCCCGCCGGGGCTTTCCACCCGGCTGTTCCTGCGGCTGGGCGTGGCGCCCTATGACACCTTCTGTCATCTGATCTACCCGGCCTCTACGCCCTGGCATGAAACTTCGGACACCGCTTTCCTTCTCACGGCGCAGGATGGAACGGAAGTCGCCACGCATAAGGTGAAAATCCCCTGCAGCGGTTCGCATTACTGGAAGGTGAGCGAGGTTTTCAGTGCCGATCAGCTAAAGAAGGCCAGGGATGGTTATATTATTGTGCGCGATTCCACCTGCCGGTTGTTCGGCTATCACGGGCTTTTAAGCGGCGAGCAAGCTTTCTCTCTGGATCATATGTTCGGATTCTAGGGGGCTGGGCGACTAGGGGGCTTGGGGGCTAGGAAGAGAAATTTTTCTGCTCTATATCATTTGCGCCCCAAGTCCCCTAGCCCCCGAGTCCCTTAGCCCCCTATGGAACATAAAACAAAAATCCTCATCATCGGCGCAGGCCCCGCCGGCTATACGGCGGCGGTGTATGCCGCGCGCGCCAATTTAAAACCGATGCTGGTGCAGGGCATGCAGCCCGGCGGGCAGATGACCATCACCACCGACGTAGAAAACTATCCCGGCTTTGCCGAAACCATCCAGGGCCCCTGGCTGATGGAGCAGATGCAGAAGCAGACCGAGCATGTGGGTACGCAAATCCTGTTCGACAGCATCGCCTCGGTCGATTTCAAATCACGCCCCTTCCGTGCCGTGGGCGAGGGCGGGGATGTCTATCTGGCCGATGTGGTGATTATCGCCACGGGGGCGCAGGCGCGCTGGCTGGGCCTGGACAGCGAAATGCAGTTCCGCGGCTTCGGCGTTTCCGGCTGCGCCACCTGCGACGGCTTCTTCTTCAAGAATAAAGACGTGGCCGTGGTCGGCGGCGGCAATAGCGCGCTGGAAGAGGCGCTGTATCTGGCGCAAATGTGCAAAAGCGTCACCATGGTGCATCGGCGCGACGCTTTTCGCGGCGAGAAAATCCTGCATGACCGGATCAAAGCCAATCCCAAGATCAAGGTGGTGTGGGATTCCGTGGTCGATGCCGTGGAAGGTAAAACCAGCCCGACCAAATCGGTGACCGGCCTACGCGTGAAGAATGTGAAGACCGGAAAAACGCAGGTGCTGCCGGTGGAAGGCGTGTTCGTCGCCATTGGGCATGACCCGGCCACCAAAATTTTCCAGGGTCATCTGGATATGGATGACGCCGGCTATATCAAAACCGCGCCGGATTCCACGGCCACCTCCATTCCCGGCGTCTTTGCTGCGGGCGACGTTAAGGATAAAATTTTCCGCCAGGCCGTTACGGCGGCGGGCATGGGCTGCATGGCGGCGCTGGAAGCGGAAAAGTTTCTGGCCGGAAAACACTGAGGCGAACCGCGCTACAGCGCGATTATTAAGCTTTTGTTAAGGCAATAAGGGTGGGATGGGGGATCCTTGTTTATAGGCCCCCCGATGGCTAGCCAATCTTATGTAGAATCCGTTCTGCTGAAGGACGAAAGACTGGAATATGCCGGCCAGCTGCATTGGATTATTTTTGTGCCGGGCCTTACCAGTTGCATCAGCGGCGCGTTTCTTTGCCTGCTCACCCCGGACATGCTGAATCGCTGGTTACCGCTGGGCATCATGGGCGAGCTGCGCAATTACATGCTTTACACCGGCGTGGCGCTAGTGGTGGGCGGCGTGCTGATGCTGTCGCATGCCTATCTGCGCCTGATCTCTACCGAGCTGGCGGTGACTAACCGCCGCGTGATCGCCAAGGGTGGCTTCATCAGCCGCATCACCTTCGAATTGATGCTGAACCGCGTGGAAGGCGCCAATATCGACCAGACGGTATGGGGCCGCGTGCTGGATTTCGGCTCGATCTTCGTGCACGGCACGGGCGGCGGCGTGACGCCCATCGACCATATCGCCCGTCCTTTCGCTTTCAAGCACGCCCTGATGACCTGGGTGGAAAAGAACCAGCCCGGCGGGTCGGTGAAGGGCAACTGACATTTCGCTAGAAAGTCAGTAGGTTCCCTTAAATGATCAAACGCTTTTTCAGCGACGGTAACGTCAACCGTCTTTATCTTCATTCGGCCCTGCGCAACGTGGCCGAGAAGATCAGCCTGGTCTTCGGGCCGCTGTTTCTTTTGCAGCATGGATTTGGGGTAGTGGGAACCCTTCTGGTTTTGGCCGCCGTTTACGCGCTGCGCCTGCCCATCCGGATAAGCTACGTCTACCTTTATCCGAAGCTGGGGCTGAAGGGTGGTATCCTCCTGGGCACCGCATGTTATGCCGCCAGCATGCTGTTTCTGCCTTGGGCCGGGCAAAAAGTGTTTTTCGTGGCTTATCTTCTTCTGTTCGCCGCCGCGGAAACCTTTTACTGGACGGCGTTCAACATTTTTTTCGGCGTGCTGGGCGCGAAAGAGCATCGCGGCAAGCAGCTTTCCATGATGGTGTGCGTTTCGCTTATCGCCCTAGCCGGCGTGCCGTTCCTCAGCGCGTGGATCGCCTCGACCCTGAGTTATTTCGCGCTTTTCGGTTTAACCGCCGTTCTTATTCTGCTTTCGGCGTGGCCGTTGCTGCGGCTGCCTTATGAGCACGAGGAATTGCCGCTTTTCCGTGAAAGCTGGAAAGATCCCGCCAATCGCTGGGGGCTTGCTTTTCATTTCTGCAATGCCCTGCACGAGGTCGGCCCGAACTTCATCTGGCCGGTGGCCGTTTTCCTGATGATGGGAAATTTGATGAAGTTTGGAACGGTTACCACGGCGGGGTTGCTGGTTCTGGCGGTGTTGCAGCTTGTGGTGGGGATGATGGTGGACAAGGGCCGGGGCTATTCCCTTTTCAAAATCGGCCTTGGCATTTACGGACTGCAATATCTGTTGCGCGCCTTTGTCGTGACCACGCCGGTGGGCGTCGTGGCCAGCGAGGCGCTGACCATGGGCCGCCTGCTGATGACCCAGGTCGACACCGATTTTTACAACATGTCGAAAAAGGCCCCCAACCACTTCTGGTATTTCTATTACGGCGAAGTGGGTTTCGACGTGGGCGGCATTCTGGTCTTGCTTCTGGCCATCGGATTTTACACGGCAGGTCTTTCCCTGCCTTTGGCCATTGCCGCCATCGCTCTTCCCGGTCTTGTAGGAACCTCCGTTCTTATTCTCCGCTCCAAGATCGGGAAAAACCTTGCCTGAAGTTCAGGCGCGCTTCGGGGCGCCGTCGACAATCGCCCCGCCATCGTAATGCGGATAGCGCACGTTATTCTGAATCACATTTCCCTGCAGGGTTTCATAGGGTTCTTTCACGCGGCGGTCGGCGCGCATGGCGTTCACCCCGGCCAGGTGCATCACGCCGATGGTGGCGTAAGGTAAATAGGGTTCAACGAATTGCTGACGCTCTTCATCCCACAGCGGCTTATTCCCACCCAGCCAGTGGGTATAGCTGGGAAGAATTTCCGCCTTGTATTTTTCCAGGTGAACCAGCACGCCCAGGGCAATCTGCTCGGCGGTGAAAACCCGGCCCTGCGTCATGGCCTGGACCACCAGCTCTTGCCACCTTTTCCAGTGCGGAGCATCGGCCGCCAGGGCAAAACACCCGGCGCTGATGGTGTGGTGGGAGATCAGTTTTTTGGCGATATCAAAGCCAAAAGCCAGCTGGGCGTTGTTCAGGTAAAAGCTGCGCGCGCTGATCGGCCAGCGGAAAAACCATTTCACCCGCAGGACCGAGCGCGGATAGGCCCGGTCGGCCCCGGTCACGGCGATGCGGTCGGGCTTTTCTTTCACCGACCGAAGGAAAAGCGAGAAAGCCTCCCAGTTCTGCATCCAGGTGTCGGCGTCCATCCATACATAGGCCTGGTAGCCGGGAAAAATCTTGGGAATAAAGGGGCGGCAAACGCAGGCTTTCAAGTATTCCTTGCCGCGCACCCGGCTGGTGGGCAGGGGCGCTGGCCAATCGGGGTTCACGATGCGCGTCACCAGGGGGGTAAGTTCGCGCACCTGATCGGGCGTCAACCCGGCATCCAGAATGCAGATGTCATAGGCGGCGCTTTGCGGGCAACGGCGCATGGAATGCAGCCACTCGCGCAGCAGAGGATAGTAATTAGCATCGGCGCCGGTAATAAAAGCTATGTCACTCATACAAAATCATGCCTTGGTGCTGGTGGTGTGGGGCCCGGTTTCAGGCCATTTATGCGTGAAACAAACTAGCGAATTACATCGGGGCGAGTCGAGGGGCGCTGCTTTATGCGCGGAATGCTCGAATTTGGAAGCCGGGATTGGAAAATGACTATCCCGGCAAGATGCGTTATAGGATTCAGGCTTCCGCCCGTGGAATGCCGTTGCTATTTTCGTGCGGGAAGGGCCTGTAGTTCAGCGGTTAGAACGCACCGCTCATAACGGTGTTGTCGCAGGTTCGAATCCTGCCGGGCCCACCAGTCTTCGCAAGCGCGGAGCGCGGCGAAGACTGCCCGGCGTAGCCCGCAGGGCGAAGACGGGCTTTATCCCCGCGCTTGCTACGCCTGGCGCGGCCAGCTTTCGCCGGGGCTACGCGTGGCGCTGCCGTGCGCAAAAACTTGCAGGGGCGAAGCGTGCCCGGCGAAGCTCCCGTTAGGGAGCGAAGACGGGCTTTATCCCTGTGCTTGCTATGCCTGGCGCAGCCAGCCTTCGCGCATGAAGCGTGCAAAGATCGATTATCTCTCGACGATTCGAAGAAGAATGGACGCGCAATGCGCTAAACGACTCGTGCGCATGCGCGAATTGTTGCATGCAAGACACGCAATTCGCTCCATGGCGGGGAAAATGCATTCTTTCGCGCATAAGAGTGCTAAAAATTGTTGACGGAAGAAGGCGCTTCAACACAACATCATTCCATCAATAGCCAACCTCTGGAGGTACTTACCATGGCTAAGAAGAAAGCAAAGAAAGCCGCCAAGAAGGGCGGAAAGAAGAAAAAGAGATAAGCAGGTTCGCGTAACGCGATCTGTTTTTTCCAAATTAATACCCTGCCACTTCTCCCGTTCATTCGGTCGTTTGGCAGGGTATTTTCTTTTCAGAAACTCTTTTATTGTTCGGAAGGACCAAAGACCTCCGAACCATGAGCCATCCTTCCCATCGCAAAAACTATTTCCGTCAGGGTGTGCTGCCCATCCTGGTGGCCGCGGCACTGTGGGCCGTGGGCTATTACCTGCGCAAGAGTTTGTTGAAGTCCGTCCCACCGTTGGTGCTGATCTTCCTGATTTCAACGATTGTGGCGGTATTTATTTTTCTGGTTTACCGGCTGGACGCAAAACACCTGTGGGATCGCTTTAAGGCCCATAAATACAAGCTTATTGGCCTTTCCCTGTCGGGCGCCTTCGTGGGGTCGACCCTGATGCTGATCGGGTTGGATCATCTTGATCTGGGCGTGGCCACCTTGCTGGAAAAACTTCAGCCGCTTTTCACGCTGGGCATGGCGGCGGTGTTCCTGAATGAAAAATTGGCATGGAAACTGGTTCCCTATGGCGTGCTGGCGGTCATCGCATCCTATTTTATTTCCGTGCCGCATCCCTTCGACGGTGAAATTCTGAAGGCCGACTTCGTCGGTATCGCGGCGATTGCCGGGGCGGCATTCTGCTGGGGCATCTCCAGTGTGCTGGGACGTTTTCTGGTGAAGGCCAAAGTATTTTCGGCCGAGCTGGCGTTCATGCGCTTTGCCGTCGCGGCGGTGGTGGCGCTGCCCTGCATGTTTCTGGTGCAGGGCCCGGCGCTGAGTCTCCATTTCACGCCCACCGCCTGGCTTATGATCTTCGTGGCGGCGATGGGCTGCACCGGCTATGGCTATGTGCTTTACTACAACGGGCTGAAATGGGTGGATGCCCCCACCGCCGGCTTCCTTGAGCTGGTTACCCCGGCCGTGAGCCTGTTTTTGGGCATTGTTTTCCTTCAGGAACGGCTTAGTTTGAGCCAGTGGATGGCCGTCCCGGTAATGCTTTTCTCGGTTTACCGCATTACTGCGGCCCGCCCGGCGCCTCCCCCCGTCAAGGAAACTTCTTAATTGGATGCTATAATCCATCCAAGGATACCCCCATGATCCGGTCCTGGCTTCTCATGATCGCGATGCTTTTCCTGTGCAGCCCTGCCTGGGCCGCGCCCGAGCCGGATACAAGCTGCAAAACGGATGCCGATTGCATGGTCAAGAACGTGGGCAATTGCTGTGGGTATTATCCGCGCTGCGTGAATAAGGAAGCCAGGGTTGATCCTGAAGCCGTGGCCCGCGAATGCGCCAAGAAAAAGATGGCGGGGATATGCGGCTTCCTGGAGATTAAAAGCTGTATCTGCGTGGAAGGCCAGTGCCAGGCGCACGGCATCGACAGCGGCATAAAACCGATCAAGCTGAAATAGCTTACTGGGATTGTTTTGGCCCTAAATACTGCCGCACCCGCGTGGCGATAATTTGCGCCTGGGCCCCCGCAACGGAATCTCCCGAGGGCTCATTCAGTTTTCCATCTAGACCGATGACGGCGGCGCCCACTCGGCCCGTGGCAAGGTCGTTATAGGTCACTTTGATGTCTTGGCCCGTTGCCTGAACGATGGTTTTAGCCGTAGGTGTTTCTTCAAAAAAACTTTCCCCGGGTTTATGTTCTCCGGTTTTATATTTCCCCGTTTTATAGCGTGTCAGTTCCGCGTAGCCTTGGTCATAGGCGGGCAACGTCGTTTTCACTTTTACCGATTGGGGCGCCTCGCCATAACGCACGGCGGGTGCAGGATGGTAGAGGCTTTCTATGGAGGCTTCGGGGTATTCGGATGTGCGCTCTCCTTTATAGCTCGGAATTCCATCGCCCAGCGCAAAACGCACGGCATTATGAAATTCTATGCCATTGCGCTCATTTAGAAACTTATTAGAGCCGGGAACCGCAACATAGGGCTTATAGGGATTATCGAAATGGAAAAGCCTTTTGAATTCCGCCACAACATTCCCGAAAAAACCCGATGGTTTATCTGACTCGGCCATTTCTTCCTCATTTGCAAAGAAGAAACGATTTTAAGCCTCCCGGCTAAACAACCGGTTAATAGACGGTTAAGAAATTATCTATCATCCAAAAAGCTGCGCAGTTTGCGTGAACGCGAGGGGTGCTTCAGTTTGCGCAGCGCCTTAGCTTCGATCTGGCGGATACGTTCGCGCGTGACGCTGAACTGCTGGCCCACTTCTTCCAGGGTGTGATCGGTGTTCATGCCGATGCCAAAGCGCATGCGCAGCACGCGTTCTTCACGCGGGGTCAGCGTGGCCAGCACGCGGGTGGTGGTTTCGCGCAGGTTGCCTAGGATGGCGGAATCCAGCGGCTGCACGGCGTTTTTGTCTTCAATAAAGTCGCCCAGATGTGAATCTTCCTCGTCGCCGATGGGCGTTTCCAGGCTGATGGGCTCCTTGGCGATTTTCAGAACCTTGCGCACCTTTTCCAGCGGCATCATCAGCTTTTCGGCCAGTTCTTCCGGCGTGGGCTCGCGGCCGATTTCGTGCAGCATCTGGCGGCTGGTGCGCACCAGCTTGTTGATGGTTTCAATCATGTGCACGGGAATGCGGATGGTGCGCGCCTGGTCGGCAATGGAACGCGTAATGGCCTGCCGGATCCACCAGGTGGCGTAGGTGGAAAACTTATAACCGCGGCGGTATTCGAATTTATCCACCGCCTTCATCAACCCGATATTACCTTCTTGAATCAGATCAAGGAATTGCAAGCCGCGATTGGTATATTTCTTGGCAATGGAAATGACGAGGCGAAGGTTGGCTTCCACCATTTCCTTCTTGGCGCGGCCGGATTCCTTTTCACCGCGCTGTACGGTGGCCACAATGCGCCGGAAATCCAATAAGGCCAGCCCGGCTTCGTTGCAGATGGCGGTGATCTCGGCGCGCATGCGCTCAACCTCTTCGCCATGGCGCTCCATGAAATGCGTCCAGGCCTTTACCACCGAGGCCGAGGGGCCTTCCTTGCCCGTTTTGGCGTGCGGGCCAATCACCACCGTGAGCCAGTTCAGGTCCAGCTCATGCCCGTAATAGCGGGCCAGGAATTCATCGCGGTGGACCTTGCACTCAATCGCCATGCGCAGCAGGCGGCCTTCCAACCCGATCAGCCGGCGGTTCAGGGTATAAAGCTGCTGCACCAGCTGTTCCAGGCGCATGTTATTGAAGTGAATAGTGCGCACCAGATCCACCAGTTCCTGCTTCAGGCCCTGGAATTTCTTGTCCGACTGCTTGGAAACGTTTTCGCCCTTCATCAGCGCGTGGTGGCGCTGGGTGGAAAGCTTGAACAGCTTGGCATAGGTGACGGCAATGCGCGCGAAGGTGTCCATCACCTGCGGCTTCAGCTTTTCTTCCAGAACGGAAAGCGACAGGTTGGCTTCCTCGTCGCCGAATTCGTCAAGATTGCCTTCTTCGCCTTCCGGCGTTTCCGTACCGGGCTCTTTTTCGGCCTGGGTTTCGGCAATCGCGCCTTCCACGCCGGGCGCGGGGATAGCTGCCGGCGGCAGCCCGCCGGTTTCGGCGGTATAGGTGGCTTCCAGATCGATCACGTCGCGCAGCAGAAGCTTTCCTTCCGACAGCGCCTCGTGCCAGGCGAGGATGGCCTGAATGGTGAGCGGCGATTCACAAATGCCGCTGATCATCATCTCGCGGCCGGCCTCGATACGCTTGGCCAGGGCGATTTCGCCCTCACGCGACAGCAGTTCCACCGAGCCCATTTCGCGCAGATACATGCGCACGGGGTCGTCGGTGCGGCTTACCGACTCTTCGTCAATATTACCGACAGCCTGCTCTTCTTCAGGCTCTTCCTTGGTTTCGGGTTCGGCTTCCTCTTCGTCGCTTTCCACCACGTTGATGCCGAATTCCGAGAACATGGCCAACGCGTCTTCGATCTGTTCCGAGGAAATCTGGTCGGGCGGCAGCACGGCGTTCAATTCATTGATTGTCACATAGCCGCGCGTTTTTCCCTTGCGCACCAGTTTTTTAAGCGCGCTGGCGGCCGCGTCGTCCAACACCGGAGCGGTTTCGTCTTTTTCGCCTGTGGGTTTCTTACCGGTTTCGATTTTCTTGAAATTCTTGGGAAGATTTTTCAGAACCTTGGCCGAAGGCGGCACGACTTTAGGAGCCTTGCCCGGCTTAACCGGCGCCGCCGCCTTGGCGGGAACGGGCAGCTTCTTTGCAAACTTGACAGGCAGGGCGGGTTTCTTCTCGGCTTTTTTGACGACCTTGGCGGGTTTCGGCGCCGGTTTCTTATGGACCACTTTCTTATTCACTTTTTTCACCTTTTTAGCCGCCATGATCTTCGCCTTAAGAGTGGGGGAACGACAATTTTCCACGCCCCGTTTTGGCGGAGCGGCCAATGTTTTGAGATATGAGTTTTTAGACGGCTTTCCTAAACCCGATTCGAACCCGATTCATACTGTAATCACAGCTTTTTATACAAGTCCTCTGAACAGCGATTTAGAAGGAAAGTGCGGTTAATCAAGCCTGCGCCGCTTCCGCCTCGGTTTTGGCGTCCATTTCCGCCAGCATGGCCCGCAGATGCCTGATTCGTTCCTGAATCTGGGTGTTTTCGCTGTTTTTCTCTTCAAAACTGGCGGTTTTAAGCTCTTCCTCGAGTTGTGCGCGAAGGTGCCGGTTCCATATTTCATGCCAGCCGGCCCGGGCCATGGCCAGGGGGCGGTCGGGGCGGGCAAATTTGGCATGCATATACAACTCGGGCCCAAAACCCTGCTCCAGCACCGGGGCGAAGCCGGCCTTTTCCAGATAGGCGCGCAGGGCGGCAGCGTCGTCATGGGCGTGCGATGTCTCGCCCATATATTCAAAAATGCTTTGCAACAGCGTCACCAGGTTTTTGTCATTGATGGGCAGGGCGTGCAGCGCCTCTTCCATTTCAGGGAACAACACAGGGTGGTTGATCAGGATCGCCAGCACGATGCGCTCCTGCAGGTTGCTGGGCAGGGCGCGCGGCTTAAGTGCCGAGGGTTTGATCATCCGCCCCGGCTGGTACTGGTATGAACCCTGCACCGGGCCAAAATTTTCCTGTAGGCGTTTGAAAATGGCCTCGCGATAGTCGCGCTGCACCGGCGTGTCGCGGATTTCGGAAATGCGCGCTTCCAGGTCGCGGCGGAAACCGGCGCGGTCTTCCGGCGTATTCAGCGGCCGCTCGCCCGCCGTGGCCTGCCAAAGGAAATCGATCAGCGGCAGGGCGCGGTCCAGCACCGCCTGCATGGCGGCGGGGCCTTTGCCCTTGATCAGGCTGTCCGGATCTTCGCCTTCGGGCATGGCGGCAAAGCGGGCCGATTGGTCGGCGGCCAGATGCGGCAAAATGCGCAACAGCGCGCGTTCGGCGGCGCGTTGTCCGGCGGTATCGCCGTCGAAGCACAGAATGGGAATGTGGTTCAGCAGTTCCGGGCGCGTGGGCGGCTTAAGAATAATTCTCCACAGCGCCAGCATCTGTTCTTCCGTCAGCGCGGTGCCCAATGGCGCTACCGCGCCCGCGAAACCGGCATCCACCAGCCGGATGACGTCCATATAACCTTCGGTGATGATCAGCGGTTTGTTGTCCGCCGCCGCGGCGCGCGCGCGGCTGAAGCCATAAAGCAGGGTGCCTTTGTGAAACAGGCTGTGCTCAGCGGAATTGATGTATTTCGGACCTTCGCCTTCCAACAGGCGCGCGCCGAAGGCCACCACCCGCCCACGGCGGTCCCCCACGGGGAAAATCAGGCGCCCGCGGAAGAAGCTGTACATCCGGTCTTCATTCTCGGCCTTTTTGGCCAGACCAGATTCCTGCATCTGTTGCGGCGTGTAGCCTTTGCCGGAAAGGTGGGAAAGCAATGCCTGACCATCATTCGGCGCAAAGCCCAGGCGGAAGCGGGAAATGATTTCATCGGTCAATCCACGGCTGCGCGCATATTTCAGCGCGCCCGCGCCGGCAGGCTTGTGCAACTGCTCTTCAAACCATTTCGCGGCATCTTCGATCAGCGTGTAGAGGTTTTTCTCTTTCTCGAACCGCTGGGTTTCTTCCGGCGTGGATTGCGGCACCTGCATCCCTGCCAACCCGGCCAACACCTCCACCGCCTCGGGGAATGAGCGGTTTTCCTGGCGCATGATGAAGTCAATCGCGCTGCCATGCGCGCCGCAGCCGAAGCAGTGAAAGAAACCCTTCTGGTCATTCACCGTGAAGCTGGGCGTTTTTTCGTTATGGAAGGGGCAGCACGCGCCGAATTCACGCCCCTTGCGGATGAGTTTCACGCGGCGGCCCACCACCTCGGAGACCGAGATGCGGTTTCTTAATTCGTCAAGAAATTCAGGCGGGAAGGGCATGGGATGCTTTGAAATTTATGCCTGATCCTGAAGGACGCAGTCTTCGAACCGGCGGACCTTTATTTTTGTTTTATTTCCGCGCTTGCGCAGTTGCGCCAGGTCATATTTTGCCTGCAAGCGCAGCCACATATCCGGGGTGCTGCCAATGCCCATGGCCAGCCGCACAGCCATTTCAGGAGATATGGCGCTTTCACAGTTTACGACCTTGTAAAGCTGCTGGCGCGTTACACCCAAGCCTTTGGCGGCTTTGGATATAGACAGGCCCAAAGCTTCAAGATCAGCTTTCACCAAACGGCCGGGGTGGGACGGATTTTTCATGCGCATGGCGTGTCTCCTTTAGTGATAATCCTGAAAATCAACATCAAAAGCATGCCCGCTCTCAAAACGGAACGTAATCCGCCAGTTGGCGCGGACCGTGACGGCCCAAACCCCTTTCATGCCTCCTCTTAGGCTGTGAAGTCGGAAGCTGGGACGAACAAGGTCTTCAATAGCTTCCGCCTCGTTAAGCGCCGTAAGCAAGTCACGCAGGCGTTCCACCATTTCTGGTGGCAGCTTGCGTGAATCACCGCCTTTAAGGAATTGTTTCAGTCCCTTATGCCGGAAACTTTTGATCATTCACATTCTCCACGAATGTAAACTGTTAATTGACAGTTGTCAAGAGGTTTGTGATCACGCCGCGCTCAGCAGTTCCTTCACAATCGCGCTTGCCTTGCCCATATCCATCTGGCCGGCATATTGGCTTTTAATCGCGCCCATCACTTTGCCCATGTCTTTGATGGAAGCGGCGCCCGAGGCGGCCATGGCTTTTTTCACCGCCTCGCGGATTTCGCCCTCGCTCATCTGTGCGGGCAGAAAACCCTCGATCACTTTTATCTCGGCGGCTTCCTTATCCACCAGGTCCTGGCGGTTGCCCTGTTTGTAAAGCTCGATGGATTCTTTCCGCGACTTAATCAGGCCCTGCAGCAGGCTTAAAATCTCGGCCTCGGAAATCTGCTGGTCGCCGCGCGGGCGGGCGACATCGATATCCTTCTGCTTGATGGCGGCGTTGACCATCCGCAGGGTCGAGGTGCCCGCCTCGTTCTTGGCGATCATGGACTGTTTCAGAGATTCGGTGATTTTATCGCGCAACATAGCCTAAAACCTTTCTTCCGGCTGGGGATGAAAAAAACCTTGCGGGACTTATGTTACCTATAGATACTCGCGCCAATTTGCCCGCAGGCAAGTTATTGAAAATTATAGGGAACCATGCCTGACCCCGCGACCCATTATTCACAAAAACCGGCCCGCGCCAATGCCGTTCTTGTATTAGGCGATGGCGGCGTTTTTTGGGGAATGGGCCTTGGGGCGGAAGGCCAGGCCCTGGGCGAAGTGTGTTTTAACACCTCGATGACCGGGTATCAGGAAATCCTCACTGACCCCAGCTATGCCGGGCAAATCATCACCTTCACCTTTCCGCATATCGGCAATGTGGGCACCAATCCGGAAGACATCGAAACTGGCAAGCCCGCGGCGCGCGGCTTGATTTTGCGTGAAGACATCACCACACCCTCCAACTGGCGCAGCGCGCAGCATCTGAACGCCTGGCTGGAAAAAAACAATCTTACCGGAATTTGCGGGTTGGATACGCGCGCCCTTACGCACCGCATCCGCGACTTTGGTGCGCCCAACGGCATCATCGCTTATGTAAAAAACGGCCGGATCGATACCAAGGGCCTGGAGGGCAAAGCCAAAAGCTGGCCGGGCCTCGACGGCATGGATTTGGTGCCCGAAGTCACCTGCCTGCAGCGCTATAGCTGGGATGAAACGGCTTGGACGCTGGGCAAGGGCTATGGAAAGCAAAAGGCCTCGCGCTTTAACGTGGTGGCGGTGGATTACGGCGCCAAGCGCAACATCCTGCGCTGCCTTGCTGAGCTGGGATGTAAAGTCACCGTGGTGCCCGCAGCAACAAGCTATGAAGACATCATGGCGCTGAAGCCCGACGGTGTGTTTCTTTCCAACGGCCCGGGCGATCCGGCGGCGACGGGCGTTTATGCCGTGCCGGTGCTTAAAAAATTGTTGGCAGCCAGCCTGCCTATTTTTGGAATCTGCCTTGGCCATCAAATGCTGGCGCTGGCGCTGGGCGCCAAAACCCGGAAGATGGAGCGCGGCCATCGCGGCGCCAACCATCCGGTGAAAGACCTGACCACCGGCAAGGTTGAAATCACCAGTCAGAACCACGGCTTCTGCGTGGTTCCTGAAACACTACCTGAAAATGCCGAAGTCACACATGTCAGCCTGTTCGACGGCTGCAATGAAGGGCTGCGGCTGAGGGATAAGCCGGTTTTCTCGGTGCAATACCACCCCGAAGCCTCACCCGGCCCGCAGGACAGCCATTACCTGTTCGCCCGCTTCGTGGAAATGATGGAAAAACACAAAGCTTCGCAGAGAGCGGCATGAACCAACCCGCCATTCCCCAAAACGCGCCGCACTTTCAAAGGGTGCGGCTTTTTTTCGGCCTGACCATTGGAATGGGAGCGGGGCTTCTTTTCTGGCAGCAGTTGTTGTTAGGACGGGAAATGCTGCCCAAGTTCGGCGGCGTGCCTGCGGTGTGGCTGGTGTCGCTGGCGGTGTTCCAAACCATTCTGCTTCTGGGCTATGCGCTGGCGCATGCCGCGCGGCGCTGGAACACCTTAAGTATTCTGGTTCTGCTTCTTCTTTTGGCGGCGGCCGCGGCGGCGCAGCAGATTTTTGCGCCCGCGCTGGAAGCCCCGGCCCTCGTCACGCCCACTGCGGTGATTGCGGCGCTGTGCACGCTGGCGGGTTTCAGCCTGCTGCTGATATCCATAATTTCACCGATGCTGCAGGGACTTTACGCCCGCCTGCCGCAGCCCGACGCGCAGGACCCTTACTTCTTCTATAGCGCCAGCAATTTTGGAAGCTTCGCCGGGCTGCTGCTTTTCCCCCTGGTGCTGGAACCGTTTTTTGGCGTGGCCTTCAGCCAGAAGCTGTGGCTGATCGCGGGCGCCATTTTCCTGGCGCTGCTGCTTTCCAGCCTGGCCTTCATGAAAGACGCCGCACCGCCGCCCGCCGTGAAAAAAGACAGCGAGGCCAGAAAGCGCTGGCCGCTTTGGCTGTTCTACAGCTTCCTGCCTTCCGCGCTTTCCTTCAGCGCCACCGCGCATCTGATCAACGACATCGCCCCCGTGCCGCTGCTTTCCATGGTGCCGCTGGCGCTTTATCTGGTCACGTTCATCCTGGCTTTCGGAAAGCCCGCACGCTGGCAGGGTGCGCTGTTAAGTGTGCAACCCTTCCTGGTGGCGTTTTATATCTTCCGCCTGGTGGCCAGCGGCATCCGGCCGTCCACGATTTATGATTTACTGCTGGTATTAGCGGTGTTTTTCGTTACCGCGTTCCGCTGCCATCGGTCTTTGGCAGAAAGCCGGCCGGGGGCGGGCGATCTGACCTTTTTCTATCTGATCGTGGCGCTGGGCGGCGCGCTGGGCGCAATTGTGAATCTGACGATCATTCCTTTCGTTCTGCCTTTGCCGCTGGAATTTGCACTCTTTTTGCTGGCCAGCCTGGTTTTAGGCTTAAAGCAGGATTGGAAAAATCTGTGGTGTGCCGATTGGAGCCGCCTGCGTCTGGTGGTTTTATCGGCGATGGTTTTCGGTTTGGTGGTTCTGCTTTCGCAGAAGGGAGAGCCCCGCGTCCAGTTGATTGTTCCTGCCGTGCTGCTGGTGACCCTGGGTATCTTAAGCATCCTGCCGGGGTTGCTGGTGGGTTATTCCGTGGTGGCGGTCCTGCTGGGCGTGGCCATGCTGCCGCCCACGGTGGCGCTGCAGCGTGACTTTTTCGGCGTGAAGCGCGTGGTGGACCGCACCGCGGAAACCCGCACCTACCGCGTCATGTTCCACGGCACCACCATTCACGGCATGCAGAAGCACGCCCCTGAAGTTTCCGATGATCCGATGCTTTATTACGGAACCGCCAGCGGCATCAAAGATGTGATGGAGGTTTTGCGCCCCCGCCATGTCGCCGCCGTAGGCCTGGGCACGGGCACCGTGGCCTGCATGCCGGGCAAGGAGGCACAGGTAAAGTTTTTTGAAATCGATCCCGGCATCGTGCAGCTGGCGCAATCGCAATTCACCTTTTTGCATGATTGCCCGCCGGAAGAAATGGTTCTGGGCGACGCGCGCCTGACTCTGGCTAAAGACACTGGCGTTTATGATCTGCTGGTGGTGGATGCTTTTTCCTCGGATTCCATCCCGGTGCATCTGCTTACGCGCGAGGCCTTCGCCATTTACAAGGCGCGGTTGAAGCCGGATGGCGTGTTGCTGCTGCATCTTTCCAACCGCTTCCTTGACTTGCGGCCGGTGGCCCTGGCCGCGGCGAAAGATCTGGGCTGGGCGGCGGCCTATAAGCGTTCCCACCCGCCCGAAAAGGACGAAACCGCCACGCCCAGCGAATATGCCGTGCTCAGTTCCGATCGTGCCATGATTGAGAAGATAAAAGCTCGCGATGAAGACTGGAATGGCATGAAAAATATTCAGCCTATTTTGTGGACGGATGACCGTCTTTCGCTTATGCCCGTATTTCGTTTAATCAGGAAAGAAGACGATGCCAAAAAGGATTGATCTTAAATCCATCTGCATTATCGGCGCGGGGCCCATCATCATAGGCCAGGCGTGCGAGTTTGATTATTCCGGCGCACAGGCCTGCAAGGCGTTGAAGTCGGAAGGCTATCGCGTGGTGCTGATCAATTCGAACCCGGCCACCATCATGACCGACCCGAATTTGGCCGATGCTACGTATATCGAGCCCATCACCCCCGAAATGGTTACCAAAATCCTGGAAAAGGAAAGGCCCGATGCGCTGCTGCCCACCATGGGCGGGCAAACAGCGCTCAATACCGCCATGGCGCTGGTCAAGAACGGCACATTGGCCCGTTTGAATATTGAACTGATCGGTGCCAAGCAAGACGCCATCGAAAAAGCCGAAGACCGGTTGCTGTTCCGCCAGGCGATGGAAAAAATCGGTTTGGAAAGCCCCAAAAGCCAGATCGTACGCAACATGCAGGATGCCGAAGGCGCGCTGGCCACCGTGGGCCTTCCGGCCATCATCCGTCCCAGCTTCACTTTGGCCGGAACGGGCGGCGGCATCGCCTATACCCGCGCGCAGTATCAGGAAATTGTGACGCGTGGCTTGGATGCCAGCCCGGTGCGTGAAGTTCTGGTGGAAGAAAGTGTGCTGGGCTGGAAAGAATTTGAAATGGAAGTGGTGCGTGACCGCAAAGACAATTGCATCATCATCTGTTCCATCGAAAACGTGGACCCCATGGGCATCCACACCGGCGACAGCATCACCGTGGCCCCGGCGCTGACGCTGACTGACAAAGAATACCAGATCATGCGCAACGCCAGCATTGCCGTGCTGCGTGAAATCGGCGTCGATACCGGCGGATCGAACGTGCAGTTCGCGGTGAATCCCACCGATGGCCGCATGGTGGTGATTGAAATGAATCCGCGCGTGTCGCGCTCCTCGGCGCTGGCCAGCAAGGCCACCGGCTTTCCCATCGCCAAGGTCGCCGCCAAGCTGGCGGTGGGCTATACGCTGGATGAATTGCAGAATGACATGACGGGGGTCACGCCGGCGTCGTTCGAGCCGACGATTGACTACATCGTCACCAAGGTGCCGCGCTTTGCCTTCGAAAAATTTCCCGGCAGCGATCCGCTGCTGACCACCGCCATGAAATCGGTGGGCGAGGCGATGGCCGTGGGCCGCAGCTTCCAGGAATCCATGCAAAAGGCGCTGCGCTCGCTGGAAACGGGCCTCAGCGGCTTTGATGAACCAGAGGGTAAATCTGGCGATGGGATGACGAAAGAAGAAGTAATAGAAGGTTTGAGTAAGCCCACAGATAATCGGCTGCTAGTTATTGCTCAGGCGTTGCGTTATGGCATTTCTGTAAATGAAATACATTCTCTTTGTAAAATTGACTCATGGTTCATTGAACAAATTAAAGGCATTATGGAAGCAGAATTAGAAGTGCGCAAAAGTTTACTGAATAAAATTACGCCGGAAGAACTTTATCGCCTAAAGGGCATGGGATTCTCTGATAAGCGCCTTGCTTATCTTTCGGGCAAGGACGCCAGCGACATTTCCAAACTGCGTAAAAAGCTGGAAGTGCACCCAGTGTTCAAGCGCATCGACACCTGCGCCGCTGAGTTCGCTTCCTCCACGGCTTATATGTATTCCACCTATGAAGGCCCGCATGGGGGAAATGAAGCGCGGCCTTCGGACAAGAAGAAAGTGATCATCCTGGGCGGCGGGCCCAACCGCATCGGCCAGGGTATTGAGTTCGATTACTGCTGTGTGCATGCCGTTTATGCGCTGCATGAGGCGGGTTTCGAAACCATCATGATTAACTGCAATCCCGAAACCGTTTCCACCGACTATGACACCTCCGACCGGCTTTATTTCGAACCGCTGACCAGCGAAGACGTGATTGAAATCGTCCGCGCCGAACAGAAAAACGGCGAGTTGGTGGGCATCATCGTGCAATTCGGCGGGCAAACCCCGCTGAAACTGGCGGATGAGCTGCAGGCGGCAAAAATCCCCATCCTCGGCACCTCGCCTGACGCCATTGATATGACCGAAGACCGCGAACGCTTCCAGAAATTCGTGAAGCGGTTGAAGCTGCTGCAGCCCGAAAACGGCGTGGCGCGCAGCGCGGAAGAAGCCGAGAAGGAAGCCGAGCGCATCGGCTATCCGGTGGTGCTGCGCCCGTCTTACGTGCTGGGCGGCCGCGCCATGGAAATCGTGCATGATATGGAGAACCTGCGCCGCTATGTGCGCCAGGCGGTGAAAGTGTCGGGTGACACCCCGGTGCTGATCGACCGCTATCTGTCCGACGCCAATGAAGTGGACGTGGACGTGATTTCCGACGGCAAAGACGTGTTCATCGCCGGCGTCATGGAACATATCGAAGAAGCCGGCATTCATTCGGGCGACAGCGCCTGTTCCCTGCCGCCTTATTCTCTGTCGAAGGAAATTATCGCCGAAATCGAAAGCCAATCGCGCCGCATGGCGGTGGATATCGGCGTGGTGGGGTTGATGAACGTGCAATTTGCCGTGAAAGATAACGATGTTTACGTGCTGGAAGTGAATCCGCGCGCCTCGCGCACGGTGCCCTTCGTGGCCAAGGCGACGGGCGTGCCGGTGGCCAAAATCGCCGCGCGCGTCATGGCGGGTGAAAAACTTTCCAAGTTTAAATTGGTATCACGCAAGCTTGGGCACATCGCCGTGAAGGAAGCCGTGTTTCCTTTCAATCGTTTTCCTGGCGTGGACGTTCTGCTGGGGCCGGAAATGAAATCCACTGGCGAGGTGATGGGCATCGACACCGACTTCGCCCGCGCCTTCGCCAAATCGCAGATGGGGGCGGGGGTAAACGTGCCGTTGAAGGGCGCGGCGTTCATTTCCGTGCGCGACCGCGACAAGCCGGTGGCCGCGGTCATTGCCACGCATCTTTCTGCCATGGGCTTCCGCATTGTGGCCACGTCAGGCACCGCCGATTATTTCCGCGCGCGGGGATTGAAGGTCGAGCGCGTGAACAAGGTGCAAGAGGGTTCGCCCCATGTGGTGGACGTTATGGTCCGGGGCGAAATCGTCCTGGTGATCAACACCACCGAAGGCGCGAAATCCATCGCCGATAGCTTTTCCATCCGCCAGACGGCGCTGCTGAACAAGATTCCCTATTACACCACCATGGCGGGGGCCAACGCCGTGACGCAGGGCATCGAGACCCTGCAAACCAACCAGATTTCCGTGAAGCCGATACAGGAATATCTCAGCGGCCGTTTTTGAATCGCCACGCCGCATCGAACACGTTGACCGACTCGAAGGCTTTTGCCTAAGATTCCTGTTGATTCTTAAGGCTATTTAGGGTGAAGCGCGTGGAACGGCTGAAGGCTGCACTGGAAAATCTTGACGAGGCCATTGATATGGCAGAGTCCGCGCTTGAGCGGCGGTCCAAGGCATTCGACCGCATCGTCGAAGAAAAAGCCTCTAAACGGGTAAAAGCCGCGGCGGAAACCGCCGACCGCGCTCTGCGCCAGGCACGCCAGAACGAAACCCAAAACGCCGAACGCGCCAATAAACAGCGTGATGTTGCCGACACCGTGGCCGGACGGCTTGACCAAATGATTATGCGCCTTGAAAAAATGGTGGGATCCGCATGAACCCTGTCGACATCAACCTGGTGGGCCGCACCTATCAAGTCGCCTGCGCGCCGGGCGAGGAAAAGCGCCTGATGCAGCTGTCCGAAATGCTGGAAGAAAAAATGCTTACCGTCGCCAAAACGGGGCAGGGGGCCATCAGCGAAGTGCGCATGCTGCTGCTGGCGGGGCTGATGCT
>JACQAB010000144.1 GCA_016195205.1 Pseudomonadota bacterium | reverse complement strand
TCATGGCGTGGACGATGGCCATTTTTTTGCGGTTGCCCACGGCGCGGCCAAGCGCGGCGTCGATGGTGCCTTTGGCCTGCTTGGGCAAACCCCAGCTGAAGGCGATGTAAATGCGCGAGATTTCTTTTTGCGCCATTCGCTCTGTGCCCTCGCCTGAAGGCTCGTGCACAACCGCTCGGGCGCTAAATTGCTTCGCAAGTCCCTGATGCGCGGCATCGTTTTTGGCCACCACCAATAAGCCGCTGGTGTCCTTGTCGAGCCGGTGCACGATGCCGGGCCGCGCCTCGCCGCCGATGCCGGAAAGGCTTTTGCCGCAATGCGCCAAGAGGGCGTTGACCAGCGTGTCGTCGGCATGGCCCGCGGCCGGATGCACCACCAGGCCCGCCGGCTTGTTGATCACCAGCAGATGCTTGTCCTCATACACAATCTCCAGCGGGATTTGCCGCGCCGCGGGCTGGGCGGGCCGCGCCTCGGGCACGGAAAATTCCAAATTTTCGCCGCCCTTCAGAACATGCGCCGCGCGCGTCACTGCCTTGCCGTTCACCGTCACCTCGCCGGATTTGATCAGCGCCGAAAGGCGCGTCCGCGACAGTTCGGGCGCAAGGGCGCTGAGGCTCTTATCCAGGCGGCCGGGAAGGGCGGTGAGGCGGTGGCGGGAAGGCATCGTGTTAGAGTCCTAGAATTGTTGATGTTTTTCAAATTCCCCGGGGCACAGTCCCTTTTCCCTTGGCTTGGGCAGGCTTTCGCACTAATAAAAGGGCACAGAAAAAAGGCTCGCGCAACCCGTGGGCCCTTTTTTTAGCGGGAAAACTGGTAGAATGCTTTCGGAATTAGGAGTGTAGCTCAATTGGTAGAGCACCGGTCTCCAAAACCGGGGGCTGTGGGTTCGAGTCCCCCCACTCCTGCCACCCTACGCTAAAGCTTCGGGTGGCAGGCCATTGGCCTGACACCCAAATATAAGTTGTAGGGTGCCTCTCGAAGCTTAAGCGAAGCGAAAAGCGCAGGGAGGCTGGTTCAATAAGGAAAGATGTGATTGCAGATGAACAAAGTCGCTGAGTTCTTTTCGGAAGTAAAGAAGGAGTCGGCGAAAGTCACCTGGCCGACGCGGAAAGAAACCGGCATCACCGTGCTGATGGTGGTGCTGCTTTCCACGCTGATGGCGGTGTTTTTCCTGGGCGTGGACACGGTGCTGGCCCACATCACCCGGCTGATTATCAACCTAAGGTTCTAAGGTGCGGAGGTTCGGAGGTGCGAAGTTTAGCTCCGAACCCTCGAACCCTCGAACCTCAGAACCCAAGGTTAGGAAGTATCATGACTGGAGCGCAGACAAAAACCGAAGAGATGCCCCCGCACCGCTGGTATGTGGTGCATGTCTATTCGGGCTTTGAAAAGAAGGTGGCTTTAGCCATCCGTGAAAAGGCTGAACAAAAGGGCCTGGCCGCGTTTTTCGAGGACATTCTGGTGCCCACCGAAGAGGTGATGGAAGTCAGCCGCGGGCGCAAGGTGAACACTGAGCGCAAGTTCTTCCCCGGCTATGTGCTGGCGAAAATGAGCCTGACCGACGACACCTGGCATCTGGTGAAAAACACCCCCAAGGTCACCGGATTCCTGGGCGGCGGCACGCGCCCCGTGCCGATGTCGGAAGCCGAAGCGCAGCGCATGATCGCGCGCATGAAGGAAGGCATCGAACATCCCAAGCCCTCCATTACCTTCGAAATCGGCGAGCAGGTACGCGTGGCCGACGGCCCGTTTGCCTCGTTCAACGGCGTGGTGGAAGAGGTGGACGAGGAAAAAGCCCGCCTCAAGGTGTCGGTGTCCATCTTCGGCCGCGCCACTCCGGTGGAGTTGGAATACTCGCAGGTCGAGAAAATATAAGACCCCGAAGCCTGAAATGCCGCCGCCTGGTTTTCCCCTTTATTATTTTCTTAGGCGTAAGGCTTTCGGGTTTTTCGCCGTGCTATTTTCCCCTCGGTCCTTTGGATTCAACCCTTTTCATGGTTAATGCCCGAGCGCAGGAAAAATCCCGGCGTGAAAGTATTTATCCTGTTGTTTTAACTATGCTCACCCCCTAGATTGGCGCGAATATTCCGCTTGCGAAAGAACGCTTCGTGGGTCCATCGCTGGATTTGAAATTAGGGAATTATCATGCGTCATCTTCTGGTTGCGGCGGCTCTCTGTTTAATCACCCTGGCTTCCCCTGCTTTTGCAGGCCCCTGCGCGCTTGATCATTCGGTGATCGACGGCGACGTGGCGTTTGTTCCTTGCCCCTTCGGCGATACCGACGATTTTCTTCTCGATCATGGCTTCAACAGCGCGCGTCTTCCGACCGATGTGACGCTGGATCAGACGCCCATCTTCGTGCACGGCATCTGCCGTTATGTCGATTCCCGCGGCCTGCAAAACGATCTTTTCATTCCCTTCAACAGCCCCACGGAATGGAGCGCCTTCCTGTCCGCCGCTACGCCGGGCGTGCATATCGCCGAGTGCTGCGTGCCGCGCGCGATGAAGGTGGACGATATTCCGGAACCCACCGAGATCTGTTCCACCGGCTGGCATCTGGATGGTCTGGCCGATCCCGCCGACACCACCAAGCTTTTGGCGTTGCCGAATGCCGATGGCACCCTGTCGCTGGCCGCGGGCGTAACGGAAAATCCAGACTATCCGATTCTGGCGCTGCCCATCGAACGCGACGACGTCGGCGCTTTGCTGCCGGCTCAGGCGCAAACCGCCTATATCGGACGCTGGGTTTGTACCGGCACGGTCAGCGGCGAGGGTAACGGCTCGACCACCGCGACCAGCACCTCCAGCTCGTCTTTCCACTTCTCGTTCTCAAGTTCTTCTTCGTCTTCCAATTCCTCTTCCAGCTCCAGCAGCACGTCGTCTGGCCCAACCCCCAAGAGCACCAGCACGGGCACGACCACTGCGGCCTCGGGAGACACCAATACGCATTTCGTCGGCTTTGCGATGCAGTGCGTCAATAATGACTGGCGCCACACCAGCCCCAGCTGCGTCGGCCGCACCATTGGCATCACCACCGAAGCCTGCCCCAACGGCGCGACGGGTTCGATTGTCAAGGCGAACATTCGCGAATGCGATGGTACGACCAGCACGCAAATTATCGAGAACACCTGCAGCCAGGGCCAAACCTGTCCGCCCAAGACCGTCACTCAGGATTGCCATGCCTGCCCCGAAGGCCAGACAGGCCAGATCTGCGAGGAAGTGACCAAGCTTTGCTTCAGCCAGAAGCCGGTCAGTACGGAATCCACCACGCCCAGCAACTGCCGCTGCACGACCAAGGAAAAGGAAATCTCGAACACCTGTCTGAGCTGCCCGCCTTCCACGGATCTGGGCAACACCACGCATAGCTGCCCCGAGGGCCAGAGCGGTTCGATCGTGGTCAATAAAAAACGCATATGCATTGTGGGCACGATCTGCGAGCCTGGCCACGGTTGCCATCAGGTCTGCGACTGCCACGAAGAAGAAACCGTGGTCAGCAACACTTGCCAGGCCACCTGTGTGCCTTCCACGGATCTGGGCAATGAAACCCGCGCCTGCCCGGCTGGTCAGGAAGGCCAGATCGTGGTGCACAAAACCCGCCTGTGCCATCCGTCTTGCCAGTGCGGCGGATCGCAATGCGTTTGCCATGATGAAGAAACCGTGGTCAGTAACACCTGCCATGTAGTCTGCCCACCCAGCACGGATCTGGGTAAGGAAACCCGCGCCTGCCCGCCCGGCCAGGTGGGCGAAATCGTGGTGCAGAAGACGCGTCTGTGCCAAGTTTCTTGCGGTCAGTGCGAAGCGCAGCAGTGCATCTGCCATGACGAAGAAACGATTTGCTCGAACACCTGCGTGCCCTGCCCGCCCGACACTGATCTTGGCGTTATCATTCAGGCCTGCCCCACGGGTCAGACCGGCCAAATCACCATTCACACCCATAAGATCTGCGTGATCTCGAATAACCAGTGTGTCTGCCATGACGAGCAGACGGTCACCAACACCTGCGTGAACACCTGCACGCCTTCGGAGCACACCACGACGCAGCCTTGCCCTCCGGGCTTCTCGGGCATCATCACCATTACCACCCGGCATCTTTGCCCCGACCAGGATGTGACGACGACAACGAACACCTGCACGCCGGTTATCTGCTGTGGCGGTGATACCCCGACTGACGATACCAGCGATGATACTGGCGATGATACCGGCGAAGGTGGTCCGGGTGGAGGTACCGGTGGAGGTCCGGGCGGCGGCACGGGCAGCGGTGATGGCACCGACAGTGGTGACAGCAGCGGCAGTGGTGACAGCGGCGGTGACGGCGGCGGCGGTGACGGCGGCGGCGGTTACTAACCCCCTCTAGCAAATATAAACCGAAGGCCCGGGAAATCCCCGGGCCTTTTGTTTTTTTAGGTTTATTAAACCGCCATCAAACTGCTTGCGGTTAAAGGCCTTTTCCCCTATACCCATCGCCGTCGTGGGAGGTTTCCTGAAAGGGTTCTTTTGTTCATCCCCCTCTGTTCTTCCGGCCAGCGCCGGAAGCACAACCGGGTGATGAACGCGAAAGAATCCCCAAGCCTTCAGGATAAAGCCGCACCACGGCCCCCTTGGCGGCAATGCCTTGCAGGGAAAAAGGCTTGGCGGCGGCATTCGCATCCAAGAAAAAATAGGCACTAGGCCCTA
>JACQAB010000143.1 GCA_016195205.1 Pseudomonadota bacterium | reverse complement strand
GATTGCCTTTCGCCATCCAGCTTGGGGTTGCCGATGGCCCCTTCCACCATCGTGCTGTCTTTTACGGTAATGCCTTTCTGAGCAAGCCGGCGAATAACTTCGTGCCGCACATGGTCGGCCTCTTCGGGGGTGCCTTTCAGCCAGATCATGCCGTCGTTTCCGCCCCAGGTGCCTCCTTCGTATTGCGTGGAACCCAGCGCTTTTGCCGCATTCCATGGAGGAGTGCGCCGCGGTTCGGCGTGGCTGAGGGATTTTCCGAGAGAACTGTAATTATTTCCGGACTGATGCATCTGTTTTGCCTTACACCGGATGGGGCTCGAGGCCTGCCGGTGAGCGATGATTCATTTTTTGTGGCATAGCCGGCTGCGGATCCGAATCGGGATTTTCAGGCGTGGCGGGTGTTGGGATGAGGGATTTGTTAAAAACCCAAACCGCGGCTTTCAAACGTTTTTGCTGAATCTCACGGTCTTCCGGTTTCGGTGTAATCGTGACCGCGATGGTGTGGAATCCCTGACCCTGCTGGCTGAGAATCCCCTTTTCGTCGACAATGCCGTTATAGATTTGCAGATCGGAAGTCATCACCGTCTTGTCGAAGAGCAAGCCGGTTATTTTTTTCTCCATGGCGGCAATGTCTTTATAATTGCCGCCCTTGAAATAGAAATATGCCGTGGTGCCGTTGATCACCATGGATTTAAGGAATTGAATGCGGTTTTGTAGGGCTTCCGTATCAATGCGTCTGGAAGGCGGAACCACCGGTTCTATTCTTTTGGGCAGATCGGCGCGTGTTTTCATGAAAGGGGCGCCTGCTCGGTCTTAGGTCATACTCGGTCCGGAGTTGGATCGATGATGAGCTTGCTTCAACACGTTGTCGGTAGGAGAACGATCGGGGTGATCAAAATTCGCCTTGGAACTCAGGCCTAGCGCGCCGCGTACTTCTTCGGTGGTCTTGTCCAGCAAACGCCCCTGGTTCTCCGGAACGTTGAAAGTGATGGTGTGGAAGCCGGGTTTGTTCTCGTCTCCAGGAGTAGGTGATCCATGAATTCCATCGCGAATTTTTGAATCGGAAATGGTAAGCCCTTTCCCCTCCAGCACTTTTTGCATGGCTTCCTTGATCTGGGCGATTTGTTCGGGCGTGCCGCCTTGTATACGGAAATGCGACGTGGAGCCGCCGACAATCGAGGTGCTGTCGAGTTGCAGGGAGCCCATCGCTTGTTTGAGTTCTTCCAGGGATTGCCTGTCGGCGACTTTATGAATGTTCGTGGTCATGTGCTGGCTCCTGAAAAATGCCAACCCATCATGCCGAACAGGCCTTAAAACCGGCCTAAGTTAACGGTCGCTTAACCATAAAACGAAAAATTCCTAAGCCAGTTTGCCGTGGCAGTGTTTGTATTTTTTTCCCGAACCGCAGGGGCAGGCGGCGTTGCGCGGCGTGCGGTTCCAGGTGGCGGGATCGCTCGGATTGAACGGAATGGAGGCCGAGCGCGGCATATTGTTTTTGCGCGGCCGCTCTGTTCCCGTCGCTAGCGCTCCGGGCACAACCGCGTCAGCGCTTTCGTCGCCGAAATTTTCCACCATTTTGCGGCGGCGCTGCATTTCCAGGATTTCTTCCTCGGTCGGGGCGCGCATGGCTTCCGACAGCAGCGCGGAGGTGACTTTCACGCGCAGCGTATCGAGCATGGCGCTGAACAGGTCAAACGCCTCGCGGCTGTATTCGTTCAGCGGATCGCGCTGGCCATAGGCGCGCAGGCCAATGCCGCTGCGCAAATGGTCGAGCTGCAGCAGATGGTCTTTCCATTCCTGGTCCAGGGTGGAGAGCAGCACCATTTTTTCCGCGCCGCGCAGCACCGGCTCGGGCAAGGCCCGCACTTTGCCGGCATAGCGTTCCTCCGCGGCCTTCTTGATGCGGTTTTCCATCTCGGTTTCGGCGATATGCTCTTCCTTGCCCCAGTCTTCGATGGGCAGGTCAAGGAACAGGAATTCCTTCACGCGTTCCTTGAGGCCGGTCAGATCCCACTGTTCGGGATAGGAGTTTGGCGGAATGGCGTTTTTCACCATCGCCACGATGACATCGTGGCGCATGTTAGTGACGGTTTGCAGTACATCGGTGGCGCGCATGATCTCGCGGCGCTGTTCATAGATGACCTTGCGCTGGTCGTTCATGACGTTGTCGAATTTCAGCAAATTCTTGCGCACGTCGAAATTGCGCGCTTCGACTTTTTCCTGGGCCTTCAGCAATGCGCGGCTGATCCAGGGATGCATGATGGATTGTCCGTCGCGCAGGCCTAGGTTGGAAAGCACGGCATCCATTTTATCGGCGCCGTAAATACGCAGCAGATCATCCTGCAGCGACAGGAAGAATTTCGAGGCGCCGGGGTCGCCTTGGCGGCCCGAGCGGCCGCGCAGCTGGTTATCGATACGCCGGCTTTCATGCCGTTCGGTGCCGATCACGAACAATCCGCCACCCTTGCGCACCACTTCGCGCGCGACTTCGATTTCTTTCTTGATCTCGGCGATGCGGCGCGTGCGTTCGGTCTCGTCGGTAACGTTGAACAGTTCCTGCTGCACGCGCATGTCGAAATGGCCGCCCAGCTGGATGTCGGTGCCGCGGCCCGCCATGTTGGTGGCGATGGTCACCGCCCCAGGATGTCCCGCCTGGGCGATGATATAGGCCTCTTGTTCGTGGTGGCGGGCGTTCAGCACGTGATGCGGAACCTTGCGCTTCTTCAGAAATTCGGAAAGCGTTTCCGATTTCTCGATCGACACGGTGCCGACCAGCACCGGCTGCTGGCGCGCGCGGCATTCCTCGATCAAAGTGATGATGGCAGAATATTTTTCATCGGCAGTGCGGAACACGGCGTCGTCCTGGTCATTGCGGATGACGGCGACGTTGGTGGGCACTTCCACCACCGAGAGGTTATAGATTTCTTCGAATTCCGGGGCTTCAGTCATGGCCGTGCCGGTCATGCCCGCCAGCTTGGGATATAGGCGGAAGTAATTCTGGTAGGTGATGCTGGCCAGTGTCTGGTTTTCGCGCTCGATCTCGACATGTTCCTTGGCTTCCAGCGCCTGGTGCAGCCCTTCGGAATAGCGGCGGCCTTCCATCATGCGGCCGGTGAATTCATCAATGATCACCACCTTGCCGCTCTTGACGATGTAATCGACATCGCGGGTGAACAAGGTGTGGGCGCGCAGCGCCGACTGCACGTGATGCAGCACATTGACGTTTGAGGAGTCATACAGCCCGCCGGGATTCAGCAGGTTTTCCCCGGTCAGCCATTCTTCCATGCGCTGCATGCCGGTTTCGGTGAGGTTGACGGTGCGGGTTTTCTCGTCCTTTTCGTAATCCTCGGGCTTCAGGTTCGTCACGATGACTTCGTCGATCTTCTGATAAAGCCCCGAGGAATCTTCGGCCGGGCCCGAGATGATGAGCGGCGTGCGCGCCTCGTCGATCAGAATGCTGTCGACCTCGTCGACGATGGCGTAGGAAAAGGGCCGCTGCACCAGATCC
Source organism: Pseudomonadota bacterium (assembly GCA_016195205.1). GTDB lineage: Bacteria > Pseudomonadota > Alphaproteobacteria > UBA9219 > RGZA01 > JACQAB01. The sequence continues at coordinate 5,322 of JACQAB010000143.1, read as the reverse complement.
TCGAAGCGGAACTTCATGTTGTCGCGCAGGTAATCGAAGCCGAATTCGTGGTTGGTGCCGTAAGTGATGTCGCAAGCATAGGCGGCGCGGCGGTCTTCCTCGCTGAGGTCGTGCACGATGCAGCCCACGGAAAGGCCGAGGAAGCCATAGATGCGCCCCATCCATTCGCTGTCGCGCCGGGCCAGGTAATCGTTGACGGTGATGATGTGCACGCCCTTGCCGGCCAACGCATTCAGATAAGCGGGCAGGGTGGCGACCAGCGTTTTGCCTTCGCCGGTTTTCATTTCCGAAATGCGGCCCTGATGCAAAACCATGCCGCCCATCAGCTGCACGTCGAAAGGACGCTGGCTTAAGGTGCGCTTGGCCGCCTCGCGCACGGTGGCGAAAGCCTCTGGCAGCAGCCGGTCAAGCTTTTCGCCTTCGGCCAGGCGTTTGCGGAACAGGGCGGTTTGGGCGCGCAGCTCGCCATCGCTCAGCTTCTCAAGACGCGCTTCAAGGGCGTTGATGGCGGCGACCGAGGGCTGTAGGCCTTTTAAAATCCGCTCATTCGCGGAACCCAGAAAGGAGCGGGCAAGGGCTCCCAGCATCAAAAACTCCTGTAATCCTTAACGTTTGGAGGCGGCAACTAGGGCCTGGCCCCGCAAATAACACGGGCTCTGCGCGTAGCGAAATTGTTGATCCGGCTATGAAGAAAGCGCAGTTCGTAGCGGTGCCTACGGACAAGCTTTCTGAAGACGCCGGGCAACGATTTCGCCGCGCCCCGAAGGGGTTAGTCTAAGAAAATGCTCTGCGGCGTCAACTTCGTTTGCCGTAGGTTAACTACGGCGGCGCTCGTTTCCTGGCATAGCGTTTTCTTAGACTAACAGAACCTCGTGCTATTTACGGGGCCAGACCCTAGCGTAAAGAATATAGGCTTGCCAGAAGCGAATGCAGCCCTCAAGTTGCGCACAGATTGCCGCGTTTTTGCCGCTTTTGAGCCCCTTCCGCCCTTGCGCGCGGGCAAGGACCGCGCTATCAAAATCAACACCCTTCGCTTTTAACCTAAAGGACTAGCCCATGTCTGCCCGCCGTTCCGCCGCCCTTGCCGCCGCCGCCCTTTTGCTGGCTACCCCCGCCTTTGCCGCACCCGACCCGGTGGTGGCGCGCGTGAACGGCTATGAGATCCATAAGTCCGACGTCAACCGCGAGCTGTCGGGCCTGCCGCCCCAGCTGCAGCAGATGCCGGTGGAATCCATTTACCCGCAGCTTCTGGAACGCATGATCGATTCGAAGCTGGTGGCCGATGAAGGCCGCGCCCAGAAAATCGACCAGGGTGACGAATTCAAGGAACGCCTGAAGCACACCGAAGAACGCATCCTGACCGACATCACGTTGCGGTCAAAAGTTAAACCGATGCTAACCGAAGATAAAATCCGCGGCCGCTATGACGCGGTGATGTCCAAGTCGAAGAACGAGGAAGAGGTGAAGGCCCGCCACATCCTGGTGAAAACCGAAGCCGAAGCGAAAGACGTCATCGCCCAGCTGGGCAAGGGTGGAGATTTTGCCAAGCTCGCCGCCGAGAAATCAACCGACAAAGGCTCGGCCGCTAATGGCGGAGACCTGGGTTATTTCAGCAAAAGCTCGATGGTGCCGGCGTTTGCCGACGCCGCCTTCGCCATGAAGCCCGGCGAGGTCAGCAAAACCCCGGTCAAAACCGATTTCGGCTATCACGTGATTAAGGTCGAAGACCGCCGCACGGCGCCGCCCGTCTCCTATGACAAGGTGAAACCGCAGATCGAGGCCCAGGTGGCCGACGAGCTGGCGAATGAATATGTCAGTGGTCTGGAAAAGAAAGCCAAGATTGAGCGTTTCAACCTGGATGGTTCGCCGATGAAGGTGGAAGTCTCGGCTCCGGCCGGTGCGGTGCCTGCCTCGGCTCCTGCTTCCGCGCCCGCGAAGCCGGCTGAGAAGAAGTAAAGAGGGCCCTAGGCCTTGGGCCATAGGGGTTAGGCAAAAGTGGGAAGTTTTTTTCCTGAGGCCTAGTGCCTAAGGCCTAGGGCCTGTAACATAGCGCCATGCCCACGCATCTCCGTTCTCCTCTTGCCCCGAAAACAGGCCTGAAAGTTTACCCCGTGCACGGCGTGCGCCTGGCCACGCAGGCCACCGGCCTGCGCTATAAGGGCCGTGACGATTTTCTACTGGCCGTTTTTGCCGAAGGAACCAGCGTGGCGGGCGTGTTCACCCTTTCCCTGGCCTCGGCTGCGCCGGTGCGGTGGTGTCGAAAAATTTTGGGCCAGGGAAGGGCGCGCGCTTTGCTGGTGAATGCCGGTAATGCCAATGCCGCGACCGGCAAGCCGGGCGAGGCGTTGGCGGTGCAAAGCGCCCGGGCAGTGGCGGCGGCGCTGAAAACCTCGCCCAGCCAGGTTTATCTGGCTTCCACCGGCATTATCGGCCAGCCTTTGCCGAAAAACGCCCTGGCCCATTTCGTGCCGGGCGCGGTGAAAAAACTTTCGAACAAACCCTCATCCGCGCCGTGGCAGAAAGCCGGGTGCGCCATCATGACCACGGATACTTTTCCGAAAGTGGTCAGCCGCCACGCCAAGATCGGCGGCAAAACGGTGACCATCACCGGTTTGGCTAAGGGCTCGGGCATGATCGCGCCCAACATGGCCACGCTGCTGGCCTTCATGTTCACCGACGCCGCGATTCCGGCGCCGGTGCTGCAGACGCTGCTGAAAAGTGGCGTGGCGGGAAGCTTCAATGCCATTACCGTGGACAGCGATACCTCGACTAACGACACGCTGCTGGCTTTTGCCACCGGCGCCGTGGCGCATGCGAAAATCTCCTCGGCCACCGACGCCAAACTGCGTGATTTCACCCGGGTTTTTCAGGAAGTTCTGGTCGAGCTGGCGCAGCTGGTCGTGCGCGACGGCGAAGGCGCGCAGAAATTCATTACGATTGATGTCACCGGCGCTTTGAATGACAAGGCCGCGCACAACATTGCCATGGCGATTGCTAACTCACCGCTGGTGAAAACGGCGCTGGCGGCCTCAGATGCCAATTGGGGGCGCATTCTGGCCGCCGCGGCGCGTTCGGGCGAAAAAATGAACCAGGACCGCTTTAAGGTTTCGATGGGCGGCATTCCCATCTGCCACGACGGTGGCCTCCTGAAAAATTATAACGAGGCGCCGGTGGCGCGGCACCTGAAGGGCCGGGAAATTACGCTGGTTTTCGATGCGGGCGTGGGAAAAGGCAAAGCCCGCGTGTGGACTTGCGACTTAACGCATGGGTATATTGAGATTAATGCCGGATACCGAAGCTAAACAGGCGCTTGGGTGCAGGCTTCCCCCTAGATTTCTTTTCTGATAGAGTAATTTGATGACTGATGACGCTACGCCCCGCATTCTTCAGGCGATCCAGGATCGCCTCGCCAACATCGAGCGCAAGATCGAAGAGAGCGCCGTCACGACCAATCGTTCGATTGGAAAACTGGCTGAGGGCATTTTGCAGCTACGCACCACCATTGATAGCCAGGGCACCGATATTCACACGATGATGTTGACGCTGCGCGAGCATGGCGAGCGTTTAAGCGCCCTCGAAAAACGGCAGCCGCAATAATTGGCCTGCTTCGCATGACTTCTTGCATCGACGTCACCCTGCCGCTGGCAAAGAAATCGGGGAAACTGCTGCTGGTTTCCGCCGCGGCGCTGGTCGATGCCGATGGGCGCGTGCTGCTGGCGCAGCGGCCACCGGGTAAGGACATGGAAGGCTTGTGGGAATTCCCGGGCGGAAAGGTTTTGCCCCATGAAACGCCCGAAGACGCGCTGATCCGCGAATTAAAGGAAGAGCTGGGCGTTGAGACCAGTCCGGCCTGCCTGTCGCCGGTGGCTTTCGCCAGCCATGCCTATGAAAAATTCCATTTGCTGATGCCGCTTTACCTGTGCCGTAACTGGAAAGGCGTTTTGCATCCGCATGACGGCCAGGAATTCCGCTGGGTGCGCCCGCAGGAATTGAAAAATTACGCGATGCCGCCGGCCGACGCGCCGTTGATTCCGATTCTACTGGAGAAGCTCTCATAATTTGAGACTGGACCATCCAAACAAATCCCCCCCCCCCCTCTCTCTCTCGAATCCCACCGGGCTGAGGAAACCGCGAGGAAACGGGAGCGAGAAGAAATGAATCGCTTGCTGAAAGTAAAATGAGAAGGCGCGGGTTAGAAAATGGGCACACACGCGCTGGGCTCGGGGGATTCGCGCTTTCGGGTTTCTTCTAAAACGCGCTGAGCGTGTGCCACTTGCTCTTTGGCGACCACGCTGAGTATATCCAAATCAGTCGTGGACAAACGGTGTAGGCTTCCGGAACCGGAATCTGTGATGCCAATGTAAAGGCATCGATCTTGATCGCGGCCCATAAAAAACTGGTATGGGCTGTGCGGTCCGACGGGGCCATTTAGCCAAGTGACGAATTCGGAAGGATCGACTTGTGGAGGAATTTTGGGCATGGACGCCTGCATAATTATTATTGGTAGATTAAGATTGGCGGGTTAATGCGCAGTTAATGTGGTACGCAATAATCAACCCCATTAATAGGATTTGCCCGCAGGAGTGTCTGAGCAGCCGAAAAGGATTGAATTACGGCCCTTCAGGGGGAGAGGGTTTTATTTTTAAGCTGCATTCAATATTTGCTTGAGCGGTTTTGAGCCAGCATCAAAAACAGCGCGGCGGTGACAACAAATCCCGCCGACCACCAGGCCTGCACCGGTGAAAAAGTGACCGAAAGCATGGTGAGGCCGCAGGTGAAGGCGCCCAGTGCATAGGGTTGCAGCGCGGCTTCCAGCCGGCGCGTGGCGCGCAGCAGCAACAGCAGCAATCCGCCCCATAACGTCACGCCCACCAGTCCGAAATCCAGCCATAGCTGCAGGAAGATGTTGTGCGGGTGCAGCGAGATCACGCCGCGCCGGGCTTTCATCCACGGAATCTCGTTCGCCTTTACTTCGTTTTGCGTGCCGCGCGAGGCGTCAAGCCCGTGGCCGAAAAACGGCGCCTCTTCCACATGCCGCGCGGTGTAATACCAGATGCCCAGGCGCGCCCGGGCCGAACTAAAAATCATGTTGGTGACCTCGGATGGAAGCTTGGGAATCACGAGGAACAGCGGCACGGTCAGCACCATTCCCGACAGCACCAGGATCATCAGCATGCGGCGCGCCGCCGCCGGATAAAAACTGGCGTAAGTCAGCACGATCAGCCCCAGCGCCATGCCCGCCATGGCCGAGCGGCTGGTGGAAATCAGGCTAAGCAGGAAAAGCGCCGCCAGGAACAGCGAGGCGCTGGGCCGTCCGCGCGT
>JACQAB010000136.1 GCA_016195205.1 Pseudomonadota bacterium | reverse complement strand
GGCGCCGTCCATGGCGTTGGCAAGGGTGGCGGAAGGAAGAAAATCAACCATCAGATGACCTCGATCTCGGCCTGCAAGGCACCCGCGGCCTTGATGGATTGCAGAATAGTGATCATGTCGCGCGGGCCGATGCCGAGGGCATTCAGGCTTTGCACCAGCTCTTGCAGGCTGACGCCAGCCGACAGCACCGCCAGCTTCTGGCCCTCGCCTTCGTTGACATCGATGGCGGTGCGTTCCACCTGGGTGGTGGTGCCGCCGGTGGACAGCGCGTTGGGCTGCGAAACCTGCGGCGTTTCGGTGATGCGGATGGTCAGGCTGCCTTGGGCGATGGCGACGCGGCTGATGCGCACATTATCGCCCATCACGATCACGCCCGATTGTTCATCCACCACCACCTTGGCGACCTGGTCGGGAGCAATGCCGATCTGTTCAATCTTTGTCAGCAGGGCGACCATGTCGTCTTTCATGGCGGGCGGCACGGTGACCGACACGTTGGCGTTGTCATGCGCCACGGCATAGGGGCCTTTTAACGAGGTATTGATGGCATTGGCAATACGCTGCGAGGTGGTGAAATCGGGGTTACGCAGTGATAGATGCAATACCGGCAAATCGGCCAGAGCGAAGGGAATATGGCGCTCGACAATCGCGCCGTTCGATATGCGGCCCGAGGTGGGCACGCCCTTGGTGACCGAAGCGCCCTTGCCTTCGGCGGCGAAACCGCCCACGGCGATGGTTCCTTGACTGACGGCGTAAACTTCACCGTCTGCGCCCAGCAGCGGCGTGACCAGCAGGGTTCCGCCCTGCAGGCTTTTGGCGTCACCCATGGTGGAAACGGTGACGTCGATATGCGAGCCCTGCGCTGAGAAGGGCGGCAGCGTGGCAGTCACCATCACGGCGGCGACGTTTTTGGTTTTCAAAGAGTCGCCGCGAATGTTAATGCCCAACCGTTCCAGCATGCCGGTCAGGCTGGTGGCGGTGAAAGGCGAATTAGTCAGGCTGTCGCCGGTGCCGTTCAGGCCGACCACCAGGCCGTAACCTACCAGCATATTGTCGCGCACACCTTCGATGTTGATGATGTCCTTGATGCGCGCGGCCTCGGCTGGATGCCAGGCGGCCAGCGCAAGACATAGGGCGAATAACAGCCCCAGGCCCGGCTTCTTTTTTCTGCCATGAATAATGGATTCGGACATGAAGGCTCCCTCCCCTTGGCCTTCTTTATGCGAAGAACATGCCAAGCTTGCCTTAATGTAACTTATTGAAATTAATTGATTTTTTGTGTAATCACCCAGGTGCAGAATCTTTTGGGGCATTTCTTGCCTTGGTCTTGCCAGGCGCGTTAGGGCTATTTTAAACGGGCAGGCGCAAAGTGGTGGGCCAGCCGGAAAAGCATCATTTCAGCCGCGAAAGGGACCAGCGGTGTCGATCAATAAGGTTGAAGGACCAGGCGGTGTTCGGAGCGTCGCGCCCGCGCGGAAAACCGGCAAAACCGCTGCCGGCGCCAGCCCCAGCTTTGCCCAGCATTTGGAAGAAGAAAGCGCTGCTCCGGTGTCGGGCGTTTCCACTCTTGGGGCTGTGGGCGGCATCGGTGCCATCCTGGGCGTACAGGAGGTGGGGGACGCCACCGAACGGGCCGCGCGCGGCAAAAAGCGCGGCAATATGCTTCTGGAACAGTTGGATGAGTTGCGCATCGCCCTGATCAACGGCGCTCTTTCCAAGGAACAGTTGATACGGCTGTCGCGCATGGTGCAAAGCGAAAGAACCCAGGTCGACGACCCGCGTCTTGCCGAAATTCTGGACGATATTGATTTACGGGCCCGGGTCGAGCTTGCAAAATACGGGTTTTAAAGGAAGAACCAAGAAGAGTTGCCAAATGCGCCGCGATAGACCATATAGGCCCCTTTCATGAAGCCCCAAAAGGAATCCAAACCCATGACTGCCGTCATCCTGCCGCCCGATTACAAGCCCACCGAAAAAGAAAAGTACATGAACCCGGTGATGCTGGAATATTTCCGCCAGAAGCTTCTGCGCTGGAAGACCGAGCTGTTGCAGGAATCTTCCGAAACGCTGGCCGAACTGCAGGAAGACGGCGGCATGCAGGAACCCGACATCGCCGATCGCGCCACGCTGGAAACTGACAAATCGCTGGAATTCCGCACGCGCGATCGCGAACGCAAATTGATCGCCAAGATCGAAGAAGCCATTCGGCGCATCGAAGAAGGCACCTATGGTTATTGCGAGGAAACCGGCGACCCGATCGGCGTCAAGCGCCTAGAAGCCCGCCCGGTCGCCACGCTGTCCTTCGAAGCGCAGGAACGCCATGAACGCATGGAGCGCACCCAGCGCGATGATTAGAAAAAACCGCATCTGGCCGGCAATGGTGTTTTGTATCACAGGCGTTTTATTGTCCGGTTCTTGCTTGGCGGAAACCGCCTTGGAGTCCGCCCCGGGAAGCAAAAGCAAAGACCCCACCGCCACTTTTTCCAATTCCACCGCGCCGCCCATTACCGAAAGCCCCGCGCCGCCGCCGCCGCCGCCCAAGAAAGAAACGGTTAAGCCCAAGCCGTATATTCCCCCGGCGCTTTTGAACCGGCCGGGCCCGGAAAGCAACGAAATCCTGCCGCCGCTTTACGGTTGGAACCGCCTGGTTCTGCATGATTTGAAAATGCCCGAAAGCGATGAAGTCACCAACAACTGCGGCATGAAGGAAGACATGATCTTCCAGTTCTTCGCCACCCGCCTGCAGGACGCCGGTATTCCCATTGTCAGCGACGACCAGGCGGCGCATCTGGTGCCCGACGTGGTGACGGTGGAAGCCCAGCCCTCGATTACCAGCATGCAGGATCTGGTGATCAACTGCATTTCCTATGTGCAATTCCGCGTCAAGGTTGAACTGACTTTCCGCGTGCCGCCGATGATGTACCGGCGCACGGTGCCCATTCTGCTGTGGAACGACGGGGTGATGGTGTCTTCGGCCAAATCCACCCATAACGGCGCGCTGATCAACGCTTTCATCGGCGTTGCCGAGCGTTTCAAAGCCGCCTGGCAGAAGCAGAACGGCGCCCACGAGGCCACCCCGGGCGAGAAGTTCCTGGGGCAGTAGGCGCCGCGCCCATAAGTTCTGCTCCCCCCAATCCCCGCATCTTTGTTTTCATAAACGCTGGCAAAAGGGCTTTTGCCCTCGTAGGATTGTTTAGTTTTGAGGCAATTTTACAGGACAAACCATGTCCACTACAGGCCTTTTGAAAAAGGCGGACAAGAAAAACCTCGGTAAAAAAAAGACGGCCATGTGGGGGCCGGGAGGCGTTTGTTATAATGACGAATTTTTTGACAGCATCGATAAAACCGACAGGATATTGGAAGAACATATCGCCGCAGTTTTGAAGCTTAAGCAGGAAAGCGGAAAAAGGCCGATGGTTCTTGAGCTGGGCGGCGGCACCGGTTGGGCGGCCGAACGTCTAACCCACGCCGGGGCAGACGTGGTTCTGGTGGATTTCGGCGATGAAGCCACTATCCGGCAAGAAGTCAGGGAAAGAAATCAAAAGCTGGGCCACGAGGCCATCACTTTCATTCCTGCCGATATTTGTTCGTTGAGCAAGGTTTTTATCAGAGAACTTAATCCGGACATCGTCATGGCGCTGAATGTGATTCAGTATGTTGAGTCCGGAAAAACCGAAGTTCTTTTTAAAAAAGTCGGGATGGCCGTGACGGCGGGCACGATTTTTGTGGTTCGTTATGCCGGCGGGCTAAGAAAAAAGGCCGAAAGAAGATTTGGGCGAGATGTGAGGAAAAAAAGACTGGGCCGGGACGGAATCATTTTAAGAAATTCCGAACGTATCCAGAAAGCCCGCCGGAAAAAGCCCAACTTCTATTTTCATAATCCTTATGAGATGCGTTTTCTTTTGCGTTTGCTGGGATTCTCCACCGTTTCGGAAGAAGACTATCCCCTCGGAGAACCTTTTCAGGGCTATGAAATGATTTTCAGGAAAGTGGCCCATGCCCGGCAAGGCTTGCAACCGCAGCCTGTGGCGTTGACGAGGCCTTATGGGGATGGCGTCCCTCCGGCGATACCTGAAGCTTAGAACGGATACAGGATATCCAAGGCCTGCGAGCCATAGCGCGGTTGCTGCACATCCATGATCTGGCCGCGGCCACCATAGTTCAGGCGCGCTTCGGCGATCTGGTCGTAACTGATAGAGTTCTGCGCGCTGATGTCTTCCGGCCGGATCACGCCCGCCACTTTTAATTCGCGCAGGTCATAGTTCACCACCATTTCCTGCTTGCCGTAAATGACCAGGTTGCCGTTGGGCAGCACCTGAGTCACCACCGCGGCGATGCGCATATTCACCTGGTCCTGGCGGTTGATCTTGCCTTTGCCTTCATTGCTGGTGGTGCCGTTCATGTCGATCAGCTTGCTGGGATCAACCATGCCGGGATTGGGCAGGAATTTGTGCAACTCGCCTTCCAGGCCACCCAAATTGCTTACGCCGTCTTGTTCGGTGGTGCCGCGCGTGCGCGTGGTTTCATTCTTGATGTCGGCCTTGTCGCTGACCTGCACGATGACGGTAAGGATATCCCCCACCTTGCTGGCGCGCTGATCCTTGAAAAAGGCGCGGGCGCCGGCTTGCCATAGGGAATTCGGCTGGCGTTCATGCGTTTCGGTGGCGGGAACGGGGAAGCTTACCGGAATCGCCTGCGGCGTAGACACCGCGCTAAGGGCCGGCGTGCCGCCCAGCTCGTCGAAGCGGTCCAGGGTGTTGCAGGCGGTCAACCCACATACCAGCCCGGCCAGCATCACGCCGGTGAACAGATCTTTTTTGAAGCGCCGCTTAGACATAAAAACTCCTTTACTTTTTTTCATTCAAGGCCACGTGGTTGTCGCCGGCGGGAGTTACCGAAACTTGTCCGGCTCCGGTCACCACCGCATCCACGGTGCGATTACTTTGCGTGTTCATGACGCGCACGGTTTCGCCCATCACGGCGTCCGAAAGGGCGCGTCCCTGCGCGGTGATTTGCATCGCGGGCGTTTCCACTTTCATCGTCACCAGGCTGCCCTTGACGACCAGCCGCGCCTTGGTCACGTCGCGCAGGCGCAGAATGCTTTTACCCGCCAGGCCGCGGCGTGTTTCCATGCCCTGAAGCTGAGTGGCGTCGGTAATGGCATCGGCCCCGGCTTTGTCGATCGGGGTGGGCAGCCATTCCACATCGCCTTCGCTTAAAGTGCCGCCGGCGGGAAAGGCGCGATTCAGAACGGCCACCTGCACCATGGGCATGGCGCGGCCGCCAAGCGCAATCACTTCGCTATGGGCATCGGCGCCCACGATCAAGCTGGCGCTGAAACGGCGGCGCACAGGATCGTAGGAAAGATCCACCAGGCGCCAATCCAGTTTTTCGGAGGCCGGACGATTAATTTCAAGGTTGGGATTGTCCAGGGCGATGTCCAGCTGCTTCTCCGAAGCCTTGCTGGCCAGTTCGGCTTCCAGGCGTTCCTTGACCATCGCCGCGGTAATCACCTGGCTGGCGCGGGTCAGGGTGACTTGGTCGTAATTGCTTTGCGGCTGCCAGGCGACACCGAAGGTGCGAGCCAGAGCGCTGAGCGCCATCACGTCATAAACCACTTTGCGGCCCGGGGCGGGAGCGGGACCTACTACTTTGTCGGCGTTGGCAATGCTCGCGCCGAAAATATCGCCTACCGTAATCATATCCTTGTCTAAAAGAACCTCGCCGCGCAGGGTACCGGCCCCACATGGTGCGGCCATGAGGACTGGCGCCAGCGCGGCGAGGAGGAGGAGGAGCTTTGAGGCCCTAGGCCATAGGCCATAGGCGTTAGGGGTGCTTCGATCTTTGTTCATCATCTCGTCTTTCATTTTTTATTCCTAGTGCCTAGTGCTTAAGGCCTTCGTCTTATCTTAATTGACTGATAGTACTAAGCATGTCGTCCGAGGCCCGGATGACCTTGGAATTCATTTCATAGGCGCGCTGGGCGGTGATCAGGGAGGTGATTTCCTCGACCACGTTCACGTTCGAGTTTTCAATGGCGCCCTGTTGAATATTTCCAAAACCGGTGGAGGCCGGGGCACCAGTGGTGGGCGTGCCCGAAGCCGGGGTTTCCTTCAGCAAGTTGTTGCCGATCGCTTCCAGCCCGGCCGGATTGACGAAATTGGCAAACTGAATGCTTCCCGCGTTGCTGAGCGAGGTTGAGCCATCCACTTTCACCAGCACTTCGCCCGAGTTGTTGATGGTGATGTCAACCGCGCCGGTGGGAATGGTGATTTGCGGCAGGATCGGATAGCCATCGGCAGTGACGATCACGCCCTGCGCGTTCAACTGCAATGAGCCGGCGCGGGTATAGGCGGTGGTGCCGTCGGGCAGTTGCACCTGCAAATAACCGCGGCCATTCACCGCCACGTCCAGCGGGTTGTCGGTGATGGTAATATTGCCCTGGCTGTTGATGCGGTAAACCGCGGCCGGCTTCACGCCCGAACCCAGCTGAATGCCGGTAGGAACGATGTTTCCGGTGTCGTTCGAGGTGGACCCCGGACGCCGCATGTTTTCGTACAGCATGTCCTGGAATTCGGCGCGCTGGCGCTTGAAGCCGCTGGTGGAAACGTTGGCGATGTTGTTTGAGATCGTATCTACATTCAGCTGCTGGGCCACCATGCCCGTGGCGCCGATTAGAAGACTGCGCATCATGTTCGTTCTCCTCTATTAAACCGGCCGGCCAAGATCGCGGATCGCGTTGCGAAGCCGGTCGTTCTCGGAGCTGATAAGGTTGGCGACGCGCTGATAGGCGCGCGAGATTTCGATGACCCGGGTCATTTCCGCCACGGGATTAACGTTGGAAGATTCCACCATTCCCTGTTCCACGATGGCGGTGCTGTCGGTTTCAGGCGCGGCGGTGGTGCTGTAAAAGCCGTTATAGGTTTCGGTCAGTTGCTGCTCATCGGCGAAACGCACCGGCTGCAGCTTGCCAAGATCGCCCGCGTCGGTGGAAATGGTGCCGTCGGACCCCACGGAGATCTGCGTGGCTTCGCTGGGAATGGTAATACCGGTGTTTCCGGCGCCCAGAACCTTAAAGCCGTCCATGGTGACCAGGTTACCCTCGGCATCCAGCTGGAAGCTGCCCTGGCGGGTGTACTGCACGCCCTGCGGTGTCTGTACCGGGAAATAGCCTTGGCCGCTGATGGCGAAGTCCAGCGGATTTTCGGTGCGCACCAGCGGACCCTGGCTGGTATTGCGCAGGGTCGCCTGGTCGACGACAAAATGCGTTTCGTTTTTCGGATCAAGCCGCTTGATGAAATCTTCGAACAGAACATCCTGTCCTTTGAACCCGGTGGTCGAGGCGTTGGCGATGTTGTGCGCGACAACGGCCATCTGCCTGTCCAGGGCGTCCTGTTGCGACAGCAAAACGTAAAGTGGCGTATCCAAAACCTTCTCCTCTCTCCTGTGGGCAGCTTTTTTTTGACGTGCTTCTGCCTCTTGGCGCTTGCGATGCACGGCGCGTGCCAACCCGGTTTTTTGTCGCCGGACCAAAAGCTTGAAGGGCTGTGGGTGTGGCAAAAGGGCCGGGAAAGGATGAAAATCGGTGAATCACCCCTGGGCGTTTTTTGCCGGGGGGAAGCTATAACCTTATGAAATATAATATTTTTTATCCTCAAGAAGTTATTAACCATCGCGGCGTTAACAATTAATCTTGGAGTCTCTTAAAGGGTCTTTCGTGGATTCTTTGGCTCTTCTCGCTCCACCCGAAAGGCGTGTGCTGTGGCCGACAAGAAAAAAGAAGAAAAGAAAGAAAAAGAAAAAGAAGAGGCTAAGGAAGAGAAAGCCGCGCCCAAAGACGCCAAGGACGCCAAAAAGGATCCCAAAGACGCGCCTAAGGAAAAAGAAGGCGGCGAGGAAGCTCCCAAGGAAGGCGAAGAGGGCGACGCTGCCCCCGCCAAAAAGAAATTACCCATGAAAATCCTGATCATCGCCGGCGCCGGGGGCGCCGTGGTGCTGATTGGCATTATTGTTGCTGTGCTGTTCATGACCGGCGTGCTGGGCGGCAAACCCGCG
>JACQAB010000135.1 GCA_016195205.1 Pseudomonadota bacterium | reverse complement strand
GTGTTCGGCGGCATGGGCTTTGTTGAGGAAACCGGCGCGGCGCAGCATATGCGCGATGCGCGCGTGCTGGCCATTTATGAGGGCACCAACGGCATCCAGGCGAATGACCTGCTGTTCCGCAAACTGGCGCGCGACGGCGGCACGGCTTTCGGGGTCTATGCCAAAGAGATGCGCGAAACGGCGGCGGCGCTGGCCGCCAAGCCGGGCGATGACGCCAAGGCCATTGCCTCGCGCCTGAATATCTCACTCGATCACCTGGAACACGCCGCCAAGCATCTGCTGCACAAGGCCAAGGAAGATATTGAAGTGGCGGCGCTGGCGGCGGCGCCGTTTTTGCGCCTTTTTGCGGTGACCGCCGGGGGCACGCAAATGGCCCGCGCGGCCGATGTGGCGCTGGCCGGGCTTGCCGCGCGCGCGGGCGAAAGCGGCTTTCTAGAAGCCAAGCTGATCACCGCGCGCTTTTATGCCGAAAGCGTTTTGCCCCAAACGGGCGGGCTTTTGCCCGTTATTTTAAGCCCCCAGCGCGGGGTTTTGACCCTTCCGGCCGAGCGGTTTTAACCAAAGCTTTCGTTGACTTCGGCCCTTTGTTTTCGCTATGTTCGCGCCTTCAAAGCCTTAAAGGATATCGGCCATGGCCAAGGTAAAAAACGCAATTCAGATGGTGAGCTCGGAAGGCACCGGCTTTTTCTATACGACCAAGAAAAACCCCCGCAAGCCCGAGAAGCTTAAGCTGCGCAAATATGACCCCAAGGCGCGCAAGCACGTGGAATTCACGGAATCTAAAATCGCTAGAGCCAAAAAGTGAATGTCATCCCGGAAGCCGCGAAGCGGCTATCCGGGATCCCATTTGGTTTTTTTTAACAAACAAAATAAAATGGGATCCCGGCTCTCGGGCTAAAGCCCTCGGCCGGGATGACATCCGACAGAGCGCGGCTTTAAAATCCCATGAACTACCGCCACGCTTATCACGCCGGCAATCTGGCCGACATCTTCAAGCACCTGACGCTGGCGCATTTGCTGGTGCAGCTGCGCGACAAAGACACGCCTTTCTGCGTGATCGATACCCATGCCGGCGCGGGCAGCTATGACCTGCGCGGAACGGAAGCCCTGAAAACCTGTGAAGCCCAAAGCGGCGCGTTCGCTTTTGCAAAGCTTGAACCCGACGCGGCGCTGGCCCCGCTGCAAGAGGTTCTGGCGAAATGGAATTTGGGCATTTCCTTCGGCAAGGATTTTCAGGAAAAACAGCTGCGCTTTTATCCCGGCTCACCCGCCATCATTCAGCACTATGCGCGCGCCAATGACCGGCTGCTGGCCGTGGAAAAACATCCCGAGGAAAATAAAAAGCTGCGCAAGATGCTGTCGCCCTATTTCAACGCGCAAATCCACCAGCGCGATGCGTGGGAGGCCATGGGCGCGCTGATTCCTCCGCCCGAGAAACGCGCGCTGGTGTTCATCGACCCGCCCTATGAACAGCCCGATGAAATGGAAAAAGCTTTTACGGCGATTTCGAAAGCTTATGAGCGCATGGCGCATGCCGTTTTCGCGCTGTGGTATCCGGTGGTGGATGACATTGCCGTGGCCAGCTTGAAAGAAAAATTCGCCAGCAGCGGCATTCCGAAAATCCTTTGCCTGGAAGCCGAATTTTCGCCCAGAAAAACCCTGCGCGGCTGCGGGCTGATTTTGATCAACCCGCCGTGGAAGATGGGAGAAAAGCTGAGTGAGGCGCTAAACCTGCTTCAGCCGCTGTTTGCGGAAAGCTCTGCGCCCGCAGAACTTTCCTGGCTAAAACCCTGACAGAATTATTGGTTAGGGAACCAACGTGATTTCCCTTGTTCCAGCTACGATCCGAACACTTTTACCAGGGGCTAACAGAGTGCGAAGCTTGCCTAAAGATTCGTCCGCCGCCGCTGCCGGACTTCCTCCCTGAGCAGAAAAGGATGCCCACTGATATGTTCCTCCATGAGGCTGGTGATAAACCCCAATCCCTACATTGGTCACATGATAGACCACATCGCCTCTTGCGCGCCGTGGCTCGAAGGCTCTGGAATTTAATTCAAGTCTTGCCGCCAATGCAGCCAGCACGGCAACAGGCCCGTTAGCCCCTTCGGTGATTTCTTGCAATGAAATCTGGGGGGATTTTGAATCCGACATAATGACCTCCTGTAATGGGCTTAATATTAGTTCGAGTTTTTATCACAAAAAGCGATGAAAGCAATTCAAAAAATTCTTAATTTAACTATGGAAATAAGGCTAAACCTTCCAGCCCCGCCGTTTCCGGCAACCCAAACATCACATTCATATTCTGCACCGCCTGGCCCGAGGCGCCTTTTACCAGGTTATCCAACACGCTGACCAGAATGGCGCGACCGGGCAAACGGTCGGCATAAACGCCAATGCCGCAGCCATTGCTGCCGCGCACATAGCGCGTGGCGGGACCAAGGGCATCGGTGGGCAGCACCTTCACAAACGGTTCTTTCACGTAAAAGCGGTTCAGTTCCTTGCGCAGGTCATCCGCTGTTTTTCCCGAAGCCAGCTTTACATAGATCGTGGTCAGAATGCCGCGGTTCATCGGCATCAGGTGCGGCGTGAAATTGACCTTGATTTCCTTGCCCGCCGCTTCGGACAACCCCTGCTCAATTTCAGGCGTGTGGCGGTGCGAGGCGATGCCATAGGCGCTGATCCCCTCGGCCACTTCGGCATATAAATTGGCCTGCTTGACCTCGCGCCCGGCGCCGGTCACGCCGGATTTGCTGTCGATAATGATGTCATCCGTTGCGATCAGCCTGGCCTTTAACAGCGGAATCAGCGGCAGTTGCGCCGAGGTAGGATAGCAGCCCGGATTGGCCACAAGGCGCGCGCCCTTCACGCGGTCACGGTAAATTTCAGTCAACCCATACACGGCGTCTTTCTGCAATTCCGGCGCGCGGTGCGGATGGCCATACCAGGTGGCGTAGTCATGAATGCCGGCCAGGCGGAAATCGGCGGAAAGATCGACCACGCGAACCGATTTGGGAATAGCGGCGATGACCTCTTGCGAGGTGCCGTGCGGCAGGCAACCGAAGGCCAGATCCACGTCCTTCCAGTCCACCGCTCCGGTTTTGACCAGCGGCGGCAGGTTTTCAAACGCCAGGTGCGGCAGCACGGCGCCGGCCGGCTGCCCGGCGTTTTTCTCGGCGGTAAGGGCCACGATTTCGGCCGCCGGATGGCGCAGCAGGAGGCGCAGCAGTTCCGCGCCCGTATAGCCGCTGGCGCCGAGGACAGCAATTCGTATTTTGTGCGCGTCATCCATAGAGGTCAGAAGTCAGAGGTCAGAAGTCAGTATCTTAGCCAGATACCAACGTTCTGTCCTCT
>JACQAB010000146.1 GCA_016195205.1 Pseudomonadota bacterium | reverse complement strand
GCGAAGTTATGGTGCAGAACAGCCAGTTGGACGACATGGTGCTGCTGCGCGCTGACGGCACACCTACTTATATGCTTTCCGTGGTGGTAGATGACCATGATATGGGCGTCACGCATGTGATCCGCGGTGATGACCATTTCACCAACACCTTCCGCCAGTTGCAGATCATCCACGCCATGGGCTGGCCCGAACCGATTTACGCCCATCTGCCCATGATTCACGGGCCCGACGGCACCAAACTTTCAAAACGCCACGGCGCCACGGGCACCGAGGTGTATCGCGACATGGGTTATTTACCCGAAGCGATGCGCAATTACCTGCTGCGTCTGGGCTGGTCGCATGGCGACGATGAAATTATTTCCACCCGGCAAGCGATTGAATGGTTCGACCTGGAACATATTCAATCCTCCCCCGCGCGGTTCGACTTCGCCAAACTGGATTCCGTGAACGCGCATTATTTGCGTGAGGCGGATGACGCGCGCTTGATGCCTGATATCGCGCAGCGCCTTGAAAAAGATCTGATCACCACGCTGGATGAAAATGCCCGGGCGCTTTTACTAAAAGCCATGCCGGGACTGAAGACACGCGCCAAAACCCTGAAGGAACTGGCCGATAGCGCCGCGTTTTATGTGAAAAGACGGCCTCTATCGCTGGACGATAAGGCCAAAAAGCTGCTGACGCCGGAAGCGTTGGCCCTGTTGAAGGAATTTGTGGAAGTTCTAAAAGGCTTGGCTGATTTTTCCGCGCCAACCATTGAAGCCGCCGCGCGTGATTTCGCCACGGTGAAAAACAAGAAATTGGGCGATGTGGCCCAGCCCCTTCGCGCGGCGCTGAGCGGCACCGCCACTTCACCGCCGATTTTTGAAGTAGCGGCGCTGCTGGGGAAGCAGGAAACGCTTGCCCGTTTAGGGGATAGTTTAAAATAACAATGTCATGCCCGCGCAGGCGGGCATCCATGGCAACCGCCTCTCTACCTGCTAGGCTTCTCCATGGATGCCAGCATTCGCTGGCATGACATTTCTGCTTAAGCCGTCAACCTTGCCTTCGCGGCGTCCAGCCCCGACAGCATAGTGCGTGCGGCTTCCAGCCTTTCGCGGTGCTCATCCACCACCTCGGGCGGCGCTTTATCGGTAAATTGCGGGTTATTCAGCTTCTGATCGAGCCGGGCGATTTCCTCGGCGATCTTCGCCCGTTCTTTTTCCAAGCGCTGGCGTTCAACGTCCAGATCAATTACATCGGCCAACGGTAATGCCATCGTCATTTTGTCAATGACACTCTGCGCTGACCCTTTAGGAATATTCTTATTGAAAGCGATTTCGCTGATCCGCGCGAGTTTTTTGACGAAGCCTCCGTATTCTTGAAAGATCATCAAGAAGTATTCGCTGGCATCGTTTATAATTAGCGGTATCTCAGCTCCTGCTGGAACATTCAATTCCGAACGTATGCTTCGAATATTATTAATAATCAGAATAAGCATGCGGATTCGTGTCATAGAAATTATGTGCGGCTCAAAACCAGAGGTCTGTGGCCATGCCTCGCGCATCAAAAGCTTGCCGGTGGCGTTGAACGACTGCCAGATTTCCTCGGTAATATAGGGCATTACCGGGTGAAGCAGATGCATTGCCTGATTTAAAACCCAGGCGGCGGTGGCCTGCGTTTCGGCCTTGGCCGCCTCATCCCCCTGCCCTTGCAGCAGCGGCTTGGCAAATTCCAGATACCAGTCGCAGAAAATACTCCACACAAAATGATAAAGCCCGTTGGCGGCTTCATCAAAGCGATAAACTTCAAACGCCTTGGTGGCTTTCTCAATCGCTTCAACCGTTTCACCGGCAATCCAACGGTTCACGGTTTGCCTGGCGGTGAACGGATCAAACCCCGGCTTCAGGGCGCAGCCGTTCATTTCGCAAAACCGCGCGGCGTTCCACAGCTTGGTGGCGAAGTTGCGTCCGCTTTCAATGCGGCTTTCGGCCAGGCGAATGTCGCGCCCGGGCGTGGAAAGCGAGGCCAGCGTGAAGCGCAGCGCATCGGTGCCGTATTTTTCGATCACTTCCAGGGGATCGATGACATTCCCCTTTGTTTTCGACATTTTCTGGCCCTTTTCATCGCGCACCAGGGCGTGGATGTAAATGGCCTTGAACGGCACATCTTTCATGAAATGGATGCCCATCATCATCATGCGGGCGACCCAGAAGAAGATGATGTCAAAACCCGTCACCAGCACATCGGTGGGGTAATAGCGCGGAAGCTCAGGCGTTTTTTCCGGCCAGCCAAGGGTTGAGAACGGCCACAGCGCGGAGGAGAACCAGGTATCCAGCACATCTTCGTCGCGCTTTAACTCCACCGCTTTGCCGTAATGCTTTTGTGCTTCGGCGCGCGCATCGTTTTCCTGTTCGGCGACGAAAACTTTTCCATCCGGCCCATACCACGCCGGAATCTGATGCCCCCACCACAGCTGGCGCGAAATGCACCAGGGCTGCCCACTGTTTGGGCACGAATTTGGTGGCGCCCGTCTCCACCGCTTCCAGCGCGGGTTTGGCCAGCGTGGCGGCGTCACAATACCATTGCTCGGTCAAATAGGGTTCGATCACCACACCCGACCGGTCGCCATGCGGCACCACATGCACCAGGTTTTCGATTTTGTCGACAAGGCCCAACGCCTCTAAATCGGCAATAATTCGTTTGCGCGCTTCATAGCGGTCGAGGCCCTGATATTGCTTCGGGCAATTCTCATTCATCTTGGCATCGGGCGTGAACAGATTAATCAGCCCGCCATCTTTCTGTTTCTTGAAATAATCCTTGTCGCGGTGGCGCTGCCATACGGCGAAATCGTTGAAGTCATGCGCGGCGGTGATTTTTACCGCGCCGCTGCCCTTTTCCGGATCGGGATATTCATCCGCAATGACGGGGATTAAACGCTCGGCCAATGGCAGGCGAACCAGCTTGCCCACCAGATGCTTATAACGCTCGTCATCCGGATGCACGGCCACGGCGCCATCGCCCAGCATGGTTTCGGGGCGCGTGGTGGCGATGCACACATATTGCGTGGGATCATCGGCCAGTGGATAGCGGAAATGCCACATATGGCCTTTCACTTCCTTCTGCTCCACCTCAAGGTCAGACACCACAGTGCGCAGCTTCGGGTCCCAGTTCACCAGCCGCTTGTCTTTGTAAACCAGGCCTTCGCGATAAAGATCGACGAACACTTTGGCCACGGCGCGGTTGTTGCCCTCGTCCATGGTGAAGCGCTCGCGCACCCAATCAGCCGAAGCGCCCAGGCGCCGCAGCTGGCGCACGATGGTGCTGCCAGATTCCTTTTTCCAGTTCCACGCCATTTCCATGAATTTTTCGCGGCCCAGGTCGCGGCGCGTGAGTTTCTTTTCGTGAAGCTGGCGTTCAAGAATGGTGTGCACGGCAATGCTGGCATGGTCGGTGCCCGGCTGCCAAAGCGCGTCAAACCCCTGCATGCGCTTGTGGCGGATCAGCGTATCCTGTAGCGTGAAGGTTAACGCGTGGCCCATATGCAGGCTGCCCGTCACGTTGGGCGGCGGCATCATGATGGCATAGGGCTTTCTGGAAGAGCGCGCGTCGGAGGCAAACGCCCCGGTCTTTTCCCAGGCGGCGTAGTGCTTGGCTTCAACTTCGGCGGGGGAGTAGGTTTTTTCCATGCCCCCATTTACAGGGCAAAAACCGCCGAGTTCAACGGAATTTGTAGGTGCGGCCGAGGTTTAGCCAATATCCCGCGTAATCTTGCGCACTTCCTTGGTCACAATGCGCTCAACCAACCCGGGCAGGTTGCGGTCCAGCCAGTCTTTCAGTGCCGGACGGATAATTTCCAGCACCATGCTTTCCAGCGTACGGGCGCCATTGCCGATCATGGTTTCTTGCCCCCCTCCGCCGCGCGGCGCGGACAGGGTGCTGAGCACCGAGGCCGTGGCCTGGGCGGTAACGTCGGAAATCAGGCGATCATCGCCCGATTGCGGCATAGAAGGCGCCGATGCCGTGGGCACGGGAGCTGCGGGTGCGCTGTCTTCCATAACAACCTCCGGGAAAGAATCTGCAGATGGGGGTGGCGGGGCAGGTATTTCCAGCAATTCAGT
>JACQAB010000130.1 GCA_016195205.1 Pseudomonadota bacterium | reverse complement strand
ATAGCCGGATCGATGATTTTGCCAGCGCAGAACCCATGATTTATATGTCGATACAGCCTGAGTTTAAGGGTCCGTGCAATCCCCTTTCTCCTGCCTTATTTTTTTCCCGCGATCATGAAGCTTCGCCACCTCCTTACCGGACTCGGATTCGTTGCGCTGCTGGCGGGCCCAAACCCGGCATGGGCGCAATTCTTCGGTGATTCTTCGCCCGGCGGCAAAACCAGCAATTTCCGCACGCGCTCGGATTCCTCTCCGCCTTCCAACATCCCCCAGCCTTCGGAAGATAGCGGCGTGCGCACAATTGACGACGAAGACACCGCGCAAACGCTTCTGGATACCGCCCAGAAAATGCTCGACAAGGATGACCTCGATAGCGCCACGGCCATGTATGTCCGCGCCGCCACTGCCAACCCCCATTCCGTCCCGGCACTGACCGGGCTGGCCAAGATTCAGGAAAAACAGGCCCGCCCGCGCGAGGCACTGGACGCCTGGCGCAAGCTGGTGGCGCTGGATGAAGGAAATTCCGAGGCCCATCGCGGCATGGGGCGCAACATGATGGCCATGGGCCTTTACAAGCAGGCCATCAGCGAGTTGGAACGGGCGCACCAGATTGGCGGTGACGATGACCTTAAAACCGTCAATCTGCTGGCCATGGCGCAATTGCGTAGCGGCAATGTTGAAAAATCCATCGTCACCTTGAAAGAGGCGGTGGAAGACCATGGCGACGACCTGATCACCCGCAACAATCTGGGCTTTGCCTATGTGATGGCCGGAGATTTCCCCACCGCCATCGCCACGCTGGAAGCGGTGGCGAAAGACCCGCAGGCCACCGCCCAGCAGCGGCAGAACCTGGCGCTGGCCTATGGCCTGGCGGGACGCCAGGAAGATGCCCGCGCCATGGCCCTGCAAGACCTGCCGCCCGAGGCCGTGGCCAATAACCTTAGAATCTACAGCCAGATGCGCGACCGCATGCTGGGCAAGGTCAGCGCCGATCCGGTAATCGTGAAGAAAGCCAAAAAGAAAAAGCCGGCGGTGAAAAAGGAAGAACCGAAACCGGAAGAGCCGAAGAAAGAAGAGCCGAAGAAGGAAGAACCAAAAGCTGAAGCCGCGCCCGTATCTCCGGCACCAGCAGCCGCTGTTGCGCCTGCTCCCGCACCAGCACCTGCTGCACCAGCTTTACCTACCCCTGCTCCCGCGGCGGCCCCCACGGCTCCGGTATCGGGTGCCTCTATTCCACCGGCCCCTGCGCCCAAACCGGCCTCTGTTCCTGTGGCGGCCCCTGCAGCGGCTCCGGCGAGCGCGCCTCTTTCCGCCCCGCCGGCGGAACTGACACAGCCCGCGCCCGCGGCTCCTTCGAAGCCTTAAGCCCAGCCGGGTTCTCTTCTATTGCCAATTCAGATGCCGTGCGTTATAAAACGCGCATAATTAATTCATTGCAGAAAAGATATGTTCGCCAACCGCCACCCCACATTTTTTCTGGAACCCGGCCTTGACCAGTGCGTACGCCGCGCCAACAAGTCCCGCAAGGTTAGCCCGCATCTGAAAGACACCATTCTGGAACTTTGCGCACGTGAATTCGAGTCCATGCAGTTGCTGTTCGCCTTCGAAAATAGCACTTACAGCTACGACCGGGCTAAACTTGGAGAACCACTTATAGATTTTGCCGTCCAAAAAAAGTCCCTGCAAAAATTTAGGAAGCGGTTGATAAACACAACGCGGCTTGCTTTCTACGTTTCTCTGGCCGCTGTTGTCGCCCAAGCCCATGAAGTGCTTTATGGGCTTTTATTTGCCGCAGCAGCCGGCACAACTGTTTTCTGGCGCAGAATACGCGACGACGGAAGAAAGATCGCCGAACTCGACCGGCAATACACCGCCCTTTACAATCGCCATGAATGGCTTTTTAAGCGCGCCAAAGAAGAAGTGGCGCCTGCGGCCATGAGTGAAGTTGCCGCCCGCCTTCAACGCAGCGAGCTTAGAACCGAATTCTGGCCTTCAAAATTGCTGGAATTTGCGCCGGGGCGAGCCTGACGCTTATTTATTCAGGTCAAACACCTGGATAATCGCCGGGCCCATTAGCACGATGAACAGCGTGGGCAGGATGAACAGCACCATCGGCACCGTCAGGGTGGCGGGAAGCTTGGCGGCTTTTTCCTCGGCCTTCATCATACGCTCCTCGCGCAATTCGGAGGAAAGCACGCGCAGCGCCTGCGCCAGCGGCGTGCCGTATTTTTCACTTTGGATCAACGTGTTTACCAGCGCCCGGACCGAGGGCAGTTGCACGCGTTCCGCAAAGGCGGTCAGCGCCAGGCGCCGGTCGGGCAGAAAGCCCAGTTCCACCGCGGTGATGCCAATCTCTTCCGCCAGCAGCGGCGTGCTTTGCACGATTTCCTTGGATACGCGGTCCAGCGCGGCATCGAGGCCCAGGCCTGCCTCGGCGCAGATCACCAGCAGGTCAAAGGCATCGGGCAGCGATTTGCGCAGGATGTCTTCGCGTTTCTGAATGGTGTTCTTCAGCCACATGCCGGGCAGCATGAAGGCCACCAGCGGCAATCCCAGCAACCACATCAACTTGAACAACGGTTTGCTCGCGCCGGCGCCCAGCACCACGGTAAGAAAAAAGCCCAGCACAAACAGAAATACCGGCAGGCCCAGCTTGAAAAGCATGTAGACCGCGGGAGCTTCCTTCTTGCGCAAGCCGGCGCGCACTAATTCTTTTTTTAGATTGGCCGAATACAGCCAGGGCGAGCGGCGTATTTGCACGCCGAAACTTTTTACCCAGTCACCCTGCAGGATTCCCTGCTGCGGTTCGCTTTGCGCGCGGATTTCGGCACGCAAATCTTCGCGGCGCTGGGTGACCGATTTCAGGCGCTGCGCGGGCATGTCTTCGCCGCCCATCGCCTTCCACATCATCCAGAAGGTGGCCATCATCGCCGCACCAGCGACCCAGACGAGTATTTCGCTTTGCAGAAGATCCATGATGCTGGCTTCCTGGGTGCTGATCATGTTAAATCTCGAAATTGATCATTTGCGACATGATGTAAATGCCCGCGCCCATCATGCAAACGGCAATGCCGCACAGAATGTTGCCGCGCGGATCGGTGATCAGCAGGCTGACATAACTTCCGGCCACGAGGCTCAGCACGGCGATCACGATGAACGGCAGCGCGCCCAGAATCATGGCGCTGGCCTTGGCTTCGGACGACATGGCCTTGATCTTCAGCTTCAGCTGGCGGCGCTTGCGCAGCACATCGGCCACGTTATTCAGCGTTTCGGCCAGGTTACCGCCGGTTTCGCGCTGGATGGTAAGGGCGATGATCAGATAGCGGTATTCGGGAATATCCAGGCGCTTGGCCACCTCCCACATCGCTTCTTCCAGCGAGCGTCCCATGCGCACGCCGTCGCGGATTGACTGGAATTCAGTGCCGATCGGGTCGGGCATTTCATTGGCCACCACGTTCACCGCCTCGGCAATCGGCAGGCCCGAGCGGATGCTGCGCACCATGGCATCGATGGATTCAGGGAAGAATTTGATGAATTTCTTGGCGCGCTTCTTGGCCATGATGCCGATGGTCACATGTGGTATCCACAACCCGATGGTCAGCGCCAGGAACACCGCCGCCAGCATTTTCAGGCCAAGGATAATGTTGAACAGCA
Source organism: Pseudomonadota bacterium (assembly GCA_016195205.1). Lineage (GTDB taxonomy): Bacteria > Pseudomonadota > Alphaproteobacteria > UBA9219 > RGZA01 > JACQAB01. The sequence goes on along the minus strand of JACQAB010000130.1, from coordinate 21,462 downwards.
TGAAGAAAACCGCCACGCACAGCGTGGTCATCAGCAGGTATTCGCTGACCGAAATCTTGGTGCCGGTGCGCGCCAGACGATTGCGCAGTTTTTCAGGGTTGGGCAACGCCGATTTGATCAACCGGTCGATGAGCGGAATGCCGCTGTCCTTGGTCTCGCGCTTCAGGCTGATTTTCTCGATTTCGGCTTCTTCCGCCTCTTCGCCCTTCACGCGTTTCAGGCGGCGGCCCAGCGTTTTGTTCTGCGTGCCCTGATCGAACAGCATGAACAGAATGATGCCGATTGCGCCTAGCCCCATGGCTATGATGGGAAGACTCAGCTCCATCACATCACCTCAAGCAGTTGTTTATCGAGGCCGTAATAGGCAGCCTTGGGCAGGAAATGCGGACGCAGTCCATGATTGACAAATTCGACCTGCAGCTTGCCGTCGGGCAATTCGCCGCGCACTTCGGTGGTGAACAGATCCTGCATGGTGACCACGTCGCCTTCCATGCCGATCACTTCCGAAATATGCGTGACGCGCCGGCCGCCATCGCGCATGCGGCTCACCTGCACGATCATGTCGATGGCCGAGGCAATCTGCTGGCGAATGGCGCGCGGCGCCAGGTTCACGCCGCCCAGGCCCACCATGTTTTCCAGGCGGCTGAGGGCTTCGCGCGGGCGGTTGGCGTGCACGGTCGAGAACGAGCCGTCATGGCCGGTATTCATGGCCTGCAGCATGTCGATGGCCTCGGCGCCGCGGGTTTCACCCACGATGATGCGGTCAGGACGCATACGCAGGCTGTTTTTCAGCAGGTCGCGCATGGTGATTTCGCCCTCGCCTTCCAGGTTGGCAGGGCGCGTTTCCAGACGCACCACATGCGGCTGCTGCAATTGCAATTCGGCGGCGTCTTCAATCGTCACGATGCGCTCGGAATGGTCGATCATCTGCGACATGGCGTTTAGCAGCGTGGTTTTTCCCGAGCCCGTACCGCCGGAAATAAGAATGTTCAAGCGCGAACGCGCGGCGATGCGCAGCACGGTTCCCATCTGTTGCGAAATGCTGCCGAATTTCTGCATCACATCCAGCGTGATTTTTTTCTTCGAGAATTTGCGGACAGTGATCGACGGTCCATCGATCGCCAGCGGCGGAATGATAATATTCACGCGGCTGCCGTCGGCCAGGCGCGCGTCGCACAACGGCGAGCTTTCGTCCACGCGCCGGCCGATAGCGGTGACGATGCGCTGCGCCACGCTCAGCACATGGGCGTTGTCACGGAAAGTAATGTCGGTATGCACCAGGCGGCCTTTCTGCTCGATCCACACCTGCTTGGGGCCATTGACCATGACTTCCGAAATCGATTCATCAGCCAGCAATGGCTCGATGGGCCCCAGGCCCAGCATGTCGTCCAGAAGGCTGGTCACCAACTCTTGCCGCTCATTCAGCGACAGCGGCATTTTCTGTTCGTTCAACAACTCACCAATGATGCCGGTCAGGTCGCGACCCAGGGCTTCGCGGCTCATTTTGGCGGCGGCGGACGGGTCAATGCGTTCCATCAGCAGCGGATGCATGACCTCTTTGGCGGTGAATACCGTGCTGCGCAGCGCGCCGCCGCGGGTCGCCATGGGCGTTTCGGGCAGCCCGGTCGCTGGATCATCGGCGGGCGCGGCATGCGCGTGAGCATGGGCCTGAGGCGCCGGATGATTTTCAGAAGGCGCGGGCGCCGGGGCTGCAGGCTCGGCTTGGGCTGCTACGGCTGCCAGCCCTGGACGGGTCAAAAGATTGTTGATCAGCGCGGTGATTAGATCGCGCCGCGTCAGTGCATCCAGCTCGTGCTTGTCGCGGGTAGTCCACTCCTGCACCAGATTGCGGATCATTTGCGCCAGGTCAGGGCGGCGCATTTTCTGGGCCTGCGCGGGGGTAACTTTCACCACCAGCTCGGGCAGGTATTTATCGCAAAGATTGAGGATTGAGCCGCCGTCCATAATTATTCCTTACGCCGGTTTGGGCGCAGGCTTGGAAGCCGGCAACCCCGAACTGAAAACATTTTTCAAAAATCCGCCGTGGCCACCCGCGGCTTTTTTCTCTTCGCGAATACCGGTAAGCAGGCGCGCCAACGCCGTGAGATGTTTGCTCACTTCCGCCTGCGGCGCGACGGCGGCAAAGGTCTTGCCCATATTGGCGGAAAGCTTGGCGGTTTTGATATCTTCGGGCAGTTCGAAATCAAATTTTGTTTCCAGATTTTTTTCGAAGGCCGGTTTTTCCACGGTGGCCGAGGCGCTGTTACCCGTGCGGCTGGCCACCATGACCGGCAGCAAATCGGGCCGGATATTTTTCAGATAGGCGCGAATGCGCCGCGCATCGCGCAGGCCGGCCAGGGTAAGATCGGTGACCAGCACAAGGGCATGCGCGTTGGCCAGAAGGCGTTTCTGCGCCGACAGCATCATGCGCGGCAGATCGATGAAGATGCTGTCAAAATCGCCCGACACCGGTTTGATCAGCGACATTGCCGCATCGCCGTCGAACGTCAGGGGTGGATCAAACGCCTCTTCGGCGCAGAGAATGGAAAGATGCTCACTCTCCTGCACCATGGAGCTGGCAATCAGCAAACCATCCAGACGTTCAGGGCTTTCCAGCGCGGCACGCATGCCGCGGCCGGGCTCCTTGTCCACCGCCAGGGCGGTGGTGCCGAAATGCACATCCAGATCCAGCATGCCCACATGCTGATGCAGCGTATGCGCGCAAATCCAGGCCAGGCTAACGGCCACCGTGGTGGCGCCCACGCCGCCGCGTGTGCCGATCACGGCCATAATTTTTCCGGCGCGGGCTTCATTGTTGCGGATTTCGGTTTCAGATGAAGCAGGCTTGGTGGCCTGGACCAGCGCATCGCGCAGCAAATCTTCGGCCAGGGGCTTCACCAGGTAATCGGCGCCGCCCAACTGCTTGAGCCGGCGGTAAAGCTTCACGTCATTCTGCGAACCGGCAAACAGGATGCAGCAACCGGGGCCGCACAGGCTTAACGCGCGCCGTCCGGCGTCCAACGGGTCTTTCTCACGATCTAGATCCAAGAGCAGAATTTTGGGCGGCGCGGCTTCTTCCAGCATGCTGGCCAGAACATCCAGCCCGCCCTGCTGCACCACCGCCTGCGGATAGCCGTGCGCCTCCGCCACGGCACGTGCCGTGCGGAAAGACTCCTCGTCCATGAGGAAAGCCATAAATTCTTCGTGCATCGATCCGGCCACGCCCGCTTTACGGGCGAACAAACAGGGTTTAAAACCCCTGCATTATCCCTAAAAATCCTTTATCTTTCGTGAGTTACCGCAGCCTTATATCTTAAATTTTATCCATAATTTTCTCTGTCATACCCGCGCCCGCCTTCGCCAAGAGGCTACGGCGGGTCTGGGCAAGCTCGTCCGCCGTAGCTTTAGCGTAGGCGGAAAAGCGGGCATCCCATTTTACTGTTAAAGAAAAATAAATGCGGCCCTCGCCTACGCGGGGGCGACAAGCGCTATTACTTGGTCGTGGCGGGAATATCTTTCGGATTGATTAACTGCTTGGTCTTGTCCGAACGGTAACGCTCGATGCCCAGCACCCCTGGCGCAGCATCGGCGGCGTCGGGACGGCGGCCTTCAACCAGATCGGTGGGGCGTTCAATCTCATGCGCGAGGTTGTAGTAGTCGAAGCAACTCACCTGCGGACGGAAGTGATTCTCAAGACCGTCACCAGGATACTGGCGCCACATGGGGCAGGTTTTGGCGATGGCTATGGTCTGGCCGGTATCGGGATCATGCAGAATGCCCACGCGATAATCCGGCCGTGCCTCGCTGGCCGCGCAACCCGACAGCAGCGCCAGGGCGCCGATCAGAAGAAACACGGAAAAGAATGTTCTGTGCATGTTTTACTCCGCCATGAAGCCGATTGGGCCATTCAAGCGCACGCCATTGGCGGGGGGGATATTGAGAATGCCCTCTTCATGCTGATAACCCCATAAAACGCGCTCGATGTCGTTCGGAGGGGCATAGCCGTCGGTCGGCGCCGCCAGCGGCGCGGAAGATGGCTGCACAATGTAAGGCGTGACCAAAATGACCAGCTCGCTTTGGTCATTGATGAACTTGCTGGAACGGAACAAGGCGCCCAGCACCGGCAGGTCGCCGAGGAAGGGGAATTTGTTGATATTGTTGTTCTGCGAGCTTTTGATCAGCCCGCCTACGGCGAAAGTCTGCCCACTGCCCAATTCCACCGTGGTTTCAGCGCGGCGGGTTAAAAGCGCGGGGACCTGAACATTGCCAATGGTGATGGAGCCATTATCGGTCAGCTCGCTCACCTCAGGGCGCACATGCACGGAAATCCGGTTCTTGCCTACCACGGTGGGCGTAAAGGCCAGCGACACGCCATAAGGCTTGAATTCTACGGTAATCGAACCATTCTGCTGCGGTACGGGAATGGGGAATTCGCCGCCCGACAGGAATGTGGCCGTTTCACCGGATTTGGCGGTTAAATTCGGCTCGGCCAGCAGAGTGATCAACCCGTCTTCGGCCAAAGCATCCACCAGCGAATTCACGCGAAGATTTCCACCCTTGAAACCGCCAAAGGCCGCGTCATGCGACGTCACGCGCGTGACGGTGTTGGTAGCCGCATCAAAAAAAGTGACGCCGCTCTGGAGGCCAAAGGTAAACCCGGCAGCCATACCGATCACGTCCCAGTTGATGCCAAAAACCTTGTTGATGCTCTTGCTGACTTCCGCCACGCGCACACGCAGTTGAATTTGTTCCGAGCCCCCTACACGCAACCGGTTGATCACTTCATCTCTGTCCTTGCTCAAAAAACGCCGGGCGATACGTTGAGCGTCGGCCGCTTGGGTAGAGGAATCCGCCTCACCGCTCAGCACGATGCCGCCTGGCACCGGCAGGGCGCGGATTTTGGGCAGCATGCTGCCTAAAACATCCTGGAGTTTGCCCAGGTCCTTATCGACTACCACGCGTTTTTGCAGGATAAACGTGCCATCCTTGCGCGAGGCGGTGAGCGTAGTTTCGCCGGCGCTGCGGCCATAAACCATGATCGTCGTAGGCGAAATCACCTGCACATCGGCAATGTCGGGACTGGCCACGAACACGGTATCGGCCGGTTCCGAAAGCTGGATTTTCTCGGCACGGTCCACGGCCAGGACCAGCGTCTCGGGACTGGCTGCTGTCATCGCCGCCGCCACGGAGGAAGGCGATTTTTGAATTGCCTGTTCGTCTTTGGCCGCGAACGCAGGAACGCTCAAGGCCAGAAGCAGACTGGTGAGGAGAAAAAGCTTTTTCATCGATTAAATACAACGTACGGAGGGACCGCCTTCAGCGCCTTACGGGTTGCTGGTAGCGGCTTTGTTTTCATCGACCATATCCTTATCCTTGCCATCGGAAGAGGCGTTCTGCGTGAAACTGGCTTCGCTTTTCTCTTTACCACGCAGCACCCGCACCACTTCCCCGCTGACATCGGTATGATCGCGGGGGGCCGGGATCAAGCGGCTGATATCGCTATCCAGCGTGTAACGGCCGTTTTCGAAGCCTACCGGCTCGGCCAGCGTTTTGCCGCCGTCCTGGGCAAGGCTGCGCAGCGATAAAGACAGCGTCCCAAGCTGTAAGGCCAGGGTCACGACTTCGGCCTGCTTGGGATCAACTTCGAGGGTAACCACCTTGGCAACTTTGGGCTGGTTGTTGTTCTGATCATTCGAGTTTTGGTCCAGGGCAAGCACGCGCGCGTTCCGAATAATCGTTACGCTAGCGCGCCTTTGACCAACACCATCATTTTCCCCCGAACGGATGGTATGGGTCAAGATAAGATCAACGCGATCGCCTGGAAACACGAAGCCAGCGATGCCCGTCACATTCGTAATTGGGGCAGCCACGGCGCGCAGGCCAGGTTCAAGAACTGCGGAAAGAAAGCCACGGTCCTGTGGCTTCACAACCTCACCCCGCATAATCGGCTCGCCGGCACGGATTCCCTGGCGAGCCACAGCGCCGATCATTTCTTGACCGTTATTAGCTGTGTGGCGGATGAAAGCCTCGGTGACATGGCTGGGCTCCCAAGCCTGCCAGCGCAGATTCTGGAGCTGTAGAAATGAACCCGAAGGAATGTCGGTGGCGGCCACCAGAATCTCAAGCCCGTTCGCGTTTTGCGGACGATGCATGGCCTGGCGCATCATCAGAACGGTGCTAAGCCCAAGAATAATGGCGAGGGCGAGAAAAAGTGTTTTGCGGCGTGTCATCGTTATACCTCATGTGGGGGTGCTGCGCGCCATTAAAAAAAGAACCATCCATCCTCCACATGCAATCGCCATCCCGTAAGGCACAGGCGCTTTGTGCCACGGTACCACCGCATCACCAGAACTTCTCTTCTTAGACTTGATCAGCGCGGCCAAGGCGAAACCCGCCGCCAGCACGCCGCCAAGGGTCGTCGTCGAAAGCAGAAACAGAAGCACGAATTTCGGGCCGGCCCATAACGCGGCCGCGGCCAGAAGCTTGGCGTCACCGCCGCCGAACAGGTGCAGGGCATATAGGCCAAATCCCGCGGCAAACACCGCCAGCCCCGTCAGCAGATGCGGAACCATGGGAACATGGGCGGCCAGGGCGTAAACCGGAAAAAGCGCGGCGAGCGCCAGGCTCAGCCAATTTGAAATCTTGAATTTTCGGAAATCCATGGCCGCGGCGGCCAGGAGAATAAGCGCTGCCGTGCAGAGGCTAATGGCCTCGATCCCAGATAAAGGCGGAAAAGAAAATAGCGGCATGCATAGGGGCCTTCAAATATTCAAACAACATTCAAACGCTTTCCTCCCAACCGGACATCCTGCAAGCGCTTATACAGCGCCTGCCCGGATGCCGGGGGAAGATAAGCGATTAAACGCTTAGAGCGAATTACGCTGTTGGAGATTCGTCTGAACGTCCATGAAGGTTGCCTTGATTTCGGGTCCAAGCGTTACAAGCACGCTGACCATGACCACCGAGATCAGAGCCGCGATCAGGCCGTATTCGATAGCCGTGGCGCCGCCTTCGTCTTTAAGAAAACGAGAGAACAACTTTGTCATAACTTCCTCCGTTGATGGGGCCCGGACGATCCGGGTTAACGCCAGACTTTCGCACCACGCGCTTAAAACCGGGTAAAGATTGGCTGTTAAGGCGGGCAGAATCTTTCCGGACAAACTTCACGGAGTTTGTTTTGATTTTTTGATAAAATACCCTGGGATGTTGCAGGCCGGACTCACCCGTTTTTCCCCCTGTTTCTAAAAGCAAAATGGCTTTTGCCCTCATTTAGCCTTCATATTTTGTTAAGAAACGCCTTATAGCGTTACCTATTACCCCCTGGCCCAGGAGACGACTTATGCGCTTTTTCCCACTGCTTGCAGTTCTCGTTCTCACATTCGTCTCGGGCCAGGTTCTTGCCCAGGAGGAAGGCGAAGCCCTCCCGCCAGCCGCCGCTCCGGCGGAGGCCGCCCCAGCCACCACAAACACGACGACGCCACCGGCTTTCTATCAATCCGGCATCCGTATGGGGACCTCTTATTGTGCGGGATTTAAATTCGACTGCAATACGCTGGCCGTGGAGCAAAGCGCTATTGTCGATGCCGCCAATTCCTGCATCAACAGCCGTTTTGGCATCGACCACAAAATCATGGCCTCTTATGTTGACAGCGGCGAATTCGAGAATTGCGTCCTACCTTCTTCTCCGTCAGTAAACGCGCGCAATCTGCGGGAATGGGCGGTGTGCTGTATCAAAAGAAACACTGACGGCCAGTGCACCCTGGAATGCACCCGCTATATCGACCAGAAGCCGGGCAACTGATCTGTTCCAACTAATCAGTTCTTCGGCATACGCGCCTCAAGCGCGTCAACCTTGCCCCGCAGGGCGTCGTTTTCGTGTTTGAGCTCGCGAATGGCTTCGATCAGCGGCGCGACGATCTTCGCATAATCGACGCCTTTTAAATCCCCTGTATGGCTGACCAGCTCGGGGAAGACCTTTTCGACGTCCTGCGCCGCCAAACCCACATCTTTGGCATGATTGCTGCGCCATTGATAATTCAGCCCGTGCAGTTGCAATACCTTATCCAGCGCGTTGACGATAGGATGCGGGTTCTCTTTCAGCCGCATATCGGACTGATAAATAAACTGCCCAGCCTGGAAGGTATCGGCGCGGCCGATGCCCGTGATGGCAAGAGTAACAATGGCGGGATCCAGGTTACGCACGTTCATGCTTGAACCCACGGCGATGTCGTAGCTGGTCACGGTATCCAGCGTGAGGTTGTTGAAATGGAACTTCACATCATTGCCGGTTACATCGCCATCCAACGCGGCAGAGCTCCCGCCCAGATTAATGATCTTTCCGTTCGCCATGTTGATAACGCCGCCGCCGGCCGTGGAGCCATTGGCATTCATATTGATGGTGCCGCCCAGCATATTAAACTGGCCGCCGTTGATGTTCAGAGCGCCGCCGCCCGTCGCATCCGCGTCATTCAAAGCCATGTTCAGGGTGTTGCCGCGCAACTGCAGCTTGAGGTTGGCGCCTTCCAGAAAATCCAGGTTGGCGCGCATGGTATTGAAGCGCACCGGGCTGGTATCCGGCAAGCGCATCAGCCAGGGCGCGCCGATCAGGTTGCTGTCATTGGTAAAAGAAAGGGTGGCGATGCGTCCCGCCTGCGTGGGCGTCACGCCCAGATCGCTTATCTGGATGGCAAACGAGTTGAAAGAACCGCACGACTTCTGTGACGGCTGCACCGAACCGAACAGGCAGCCTTCGGTGTCCACGCTGTACACAAAACCGCCTTCGGAGCCGATCAGCGAAGACACCTGGGCACCGGTTTTATCGCTGATATAGGGAATGCCGTTTCCGGGCGTTGAATAAACCATGAAGCGCCACTTCTGGTTCGAGTCATCCAGCTTTTCGATCTGGACGCGAATGGCGTGGCCAAAAGCATCGGTGTAATTGGCACCCGATCCCTGGGCAAAGGTCGGCGACAACAGGCCGATATCGCTGTCGGTAAGGATCGCTAGGCTAAGATTGGTGGGCGTGTTTTGGGCGATAGTGGCAGGGTCAAAGCTGTTGGCCGGGGTTGATCCCGTAACCGGCACGCCCGGCGACAACAGGCGCCGCGTGGCTTCAATCACCTGACGGTACTGCTGGGACGCTGATTGCGCCTGCAATTGCGCGCCGCCGCTGCTGATCAGCCCCCAAAGGCCGCCGAAAATCAGGCCGGTAATGCCCAGAACGATGACCAGTTCCAGAAGGGTGAAGCCCTGCCGGGAATGACGGCGAAACAGGTTTTTTGACATCACTTTTCTCCTTTTAAAGCGCCAAGGTTACTTGGCTCGTCAGGGGCACGACACACCATTCACAATGCCGACCACGCCATCAGGCACGGCATCGGGCCCCGTAATCGGGATGCCAGACGCCACCACACTATAGGGAGTGCCGGTATTATACACGATCACATTCATACAACCTTGGTTCGAGCAGCCCGCAACATAAGCCGGGCCGAAACGAAAGTCATTGCTCCGGAATGATTGCCGGAACTCGCGGATGACTTCGGCGCTGGATAAGCCGCCATAGCTGGTCGCCGGGGAAATATAGGAGAAAACCATGCGCGCTGCGGTTGTTCCATAAGCTCCATCAAAAATAACCGTATTCCAGTTATTGCCCTGATACTCAGCACGCATGCTGCGGATACCATTCGTCACACTGGAATCCGAAGTGCCAATTGTCCCGGTTTGCGGCACCCCCTGTGCGCAGGCATACTGTGTTGCCAGATTCTGCCAAAGAAAAAGCTGTCCGCCCATGCCCAGTTGCTGGGACGCCAGATAAAGCGCAAGAGCGTTGACCACCTGGAAAAACAGGCCAACGATCGCGAAGAGGACAAGAGTGAAGGCAAAGAGGAACATGGCTAATTATCCCTGAACGGCTTTAAGAAAAACATAATAAAAAGGGGTGCTTTTTGGCACCCCCTTTATCCATCTTTCCAAAGCATTGCCGCAGGGTTTCCGCGTATTAACCACGCAGGCTGAATACGAAGAAGGGGGCAGCTTGATCCGTGCAGGTAACGGCGGTGTTTACCTGGTTTGAATCGGCAATCAGGTTAAGCACGTCACCTGAGCCGCCGGTGCCGCCGGCGCCGCTATCCACCAGCAAAAGACCCGAACCGCGTGCCACGTTGCTGGCACGCGTGAGGAAGTTGCGGCATACATCCGATTTCATGGATTCAAAAGTAATCTTGAAAGAAGCGATGCCATAGGTGGCCGTGGTGTCATTCAAGGTTACCGCACCACCCCAGGGATGACGCAGCGCCTTGGCGCCACCGTTATCCACTAGCATGTCCGAGGGAAGAACGCCCAGGCTGTGCAGGTTGTTAATGTTTTCGTCGATCTGATCGCTGGGATTCTGCGCATAGAAACCGCGAATGCCCTGCACCAGCGCCAGCAACTGTTTGGAGGCGTTCTGTTGACGCATGTTTTCGTACGCGGCACCGGCGGCGGCCCAGATGCCGCCCACGATCAATCCGACGATGCCCAGCACGATGGCCGCTTCGATCAGATTGAAACCCGCAAGGGCCGTTGCCCGGCCTTCAACTGTTTTCTTATGTTGCATGTGATCGCCTCCGAAGAATTCCGTGAATCATACCAAGCCCAGAACATAGACCAAAACCTTGGGGATTTGTAGAGGCTTTTTGGAAGGCATCCCGACTCTAAACGCCGCGATCTGCAAAGAATCCATCAGTGTTGCAAACCGGTCAGAACATGCCATTCCCCGAATTCTGCACCTCGGTGAGAATCGTAGTGATATGAAGGATGGTCAGCATGGCCCAGGCGATCACGCCGCCCACGCATAACAGGCCGACGGTGCGCACGAATTTGGACTGGTTATCAAGAACATCAATCTGTTCCTCGATCCATTCTTTGGTTACTACGTCAATCACCGCGCCGACATCCGAACGCTCGGACAAAATTTCAAGATCAAGGGCCACCGCCGGATCAGGGAAATTGAAATTCCCGGCACGCAATGCTTCGCCTAGGTTGCGACCACGCAGAATTTCCTCGCGCGCCGAACGTAACCGTTCGCGCAGCCAGGGGTTGCCTTCTTCTTCCAGAATTTCCACGGCGCGCTTCAAGGGCACCTGCGCGCGCAGCAACGCCGAGAGGCCCAGCAGGAACGCGCTGCCCTGCCAGATGCGGAACCACGCCCAGGGCGGGTATTTGTCGAACTTCACGCGCATTTTTCCGCGCCAATAAGGCATGGTGCCCGAAATCAGCGCAAACAATGCCACCGCGAAGATGACCAGGAAAATACCATTGTTCATGATGAAATCAGAGACGCCGGCGATGCCGCTCATGGATTCCATCACCTTGGCAGGCGCGGCTTTGCGCATATTGGCCACCAGGTTCACGCCGAACAGCCAGAACACGCCCGACAGCAGGATCATCATGAATATCGGATAGCTGGTGGCGGAAATAATGGCGGCGCGCATGCGTTGCGCGGAATCGCCCACATGCATGATGGCGGAAAGCGCCTGGGCCACCTGGCCGGATTCTTCACCTGCGCGGACCATGTAAAGATCGGCCGAAGGCACCCAGCCATTCATGGCCTCGCTTAAGGTTTCGCCGGCCCGGTCTTTCTGCAGCCATTCACGCAGGGCCATGGCCGCAGGGCGTTGAGGCTGACGGCCCATATCGGAAGCGTTGTACCACAGACGTTCAAGCGCGCGCGACAGGGCCTCGTTCATCGCCAGCATGCCCTGCAGTTTACGATAGATGCGAAAGCGCAGCTTGCGGTTGTTGCGCATGACCAGCTGGGCGAATTTGCGTCGGTAGTCTTTCTCTTCCATCACAACACCCATTTATCGCGGCGGCCAAGGCGTTCCTCGACCTTTCGTACATCTTTCGGCAGCGCACACGGCCCGACTTCGGCCTCGGCATCGATGGCAGAAACGTTACCGTCACGGATTTTCTCAAGCGCGTGCCAGCCCATGGTAATGCCGTTCAAACCGAAGGGCGACAGCCAGTATTGAGTGGCTTCTTCCAGCTTGTTCTCGGCCAGCAGTTCCATCAATCGGCCATCGGTGGCGACTACTTCCGCAACAATGGTGCGGCCCTGGCGGCCTTTGTAACAGTGGCGGCAGCCTTCGGAATTCATGAAATAGAGATTGCTGAGGTCCGGTTCACGCAGATCATCGAACGGATCGGCCCCCTCGCGCGGCAGACTGCGATGCGCGTTCATGACGGCCAGGCCGGTGCGCACGCGGCGGATCACCGGCGTATAGGCCGGATCATCGGCCACGTTTTTCACCGGAATGCGGCAATGCGGGCAAAGGCCGCGCAACAGCCGCTGGCAGATCATGCCGCAAATCAAATGATGGTCGTAAACCATGTAAGGCTCGGCGCCCAGGTCGCGCAGGCGTTGCGGAATGGCCAGCGCCGAATAAACGTGCAGCGTCGTGTAAACCTGGCGGCCGGTCAGCGCCAGGCGGAAAATGAAGCGTACGGTTTGCAGGTCGCGCGTTTCACCCAGCATGACGATGTTCGGATCCAGACGCAGAATGCAGCGCATGATTTCCGAAAAGCTGCGTTCGCGCTGATCGTCCTTCACGGTGGCGGAGACACCGATCTGGCTGGCGCCGATCACGCCGCCTTCGGGTGGATCCTCGATCATGTAGCATTTCTGCTCCATGCCGGTTTCGGCCATATGCCGGTTCAGCATCACGCGCAGCGTGGTGGTTTTGCCCTGGTTGACGGGTCCGGCGAAAATGCGCATGCCCGAAGGCACGCGGCGCAGGAAGCGGACGATTTCGGTTTGCTCGGGGTTGAACCCCAACTGGTCCACATCGGACTGCGTGAAGCCCTCGCCGAAGATGCGCGAAGAGTCATATTGCAGACGCATGTTCAAATAACGTCCGCCGTCGGTCAGCGGCACCCATTGGCAGCGCACGGCGATGATGCCTTCGGGCAAGGACACGGTGTCGGCGCCGGTGCCGGGGGTCAGCATCGCCGCTTGCGGCTCCAGCCAGTTGGCGGTTGCGCCCGACTGGCCCGAAGAGTGCGAATAAACCGAGGACAAAAGCTGTTCGCCTTCCTTCTGCGTCCAGGTTTCCCAAAGGCGCAGGGTGCCGTCGATGCGGAATTCGATGCGGGTGCGGCCACCGGAAGCCTCGATATGAACGTCATTGGCCCCGGCGTCGGCGGCGGCGGCCAGGGTGCGCACGATCTGGCGGCGTACCGAGTTTTCGTCCAGGCGAAGTGAGGAAATCTGCCGCTCGAAATAGTTATAGGCTGAACGGATAACGTCCGGCGTCACCAAGCGGGCATTACCCACCGGGAAACCCATGCGCCGTGCGGTGGCGGCCACCGAGGTCACGAGCGGTGAATTACGATGGCTTGAGCTGACCAGCCACAGGCCGGTATCGAACAGGGCACAAAGATTGCGTGATTCCTGCGGAATCTTGATGACGCCGCCAATCGCCGTCAGCAGGGTTCCCTCGAAAACAATCGGTACCTGCGCCCCGTTTTCAGAGTCATCGACATTGGCCTGGGCGCGGTCAGGTGCCTGTTCGGCCGCGCGGCGAATCTGGCTGGCGGAGCTGGCGCCGGCCGACATCGGCTGAGCGCGGCGGCGGATAGATTCCGCCGTCGGCATGGGTGCCGAACGGTGTTCCACCGGTTTGTCAGCCGGGGCAGGAACTTTAGATGGTCTGCTTTCCTGATCCATATGATCTCTTTCCCCCGGAGACCCCTGGGGAACAACCCTTTCCTTCTGTGCGAGGGGAAAAAGATCCGCTTCCGCCAAATCATCCTGCGGTACGGGACCTGCGGGTATAGAATCCTGGCCGCCCAGACGGTCGATCAACCGCGTGAGGATCGAGTTTGCCATTTATTCCATCAGGTCTTGAGATCCCCTCACAATATAAGCATCGGATGGAATGGTTAAAGTTTTACTTTTACGGTCTTTTACGAGGGAAACGCTGGTCAAAGTGACCGATTTGACCTTACTTCCGTCGGGCAAAGTCTCCCCAGCCCGGGCGCTGACCGTCTTGTCTCCCACAGAGAGGATCGCCAGATACTGACCCGAGGTGCCTACAATGCGCTTCAGGTTGTAGGTGCCGCTGGGTTTGGGCGGTTCAATGGTTATCGGCGCCGACGGACGGGGCAGAGCCGCTGCCATGGAAGCACCGGCGGTGCGGGTTGGCAGATTCAGCGCCGAAGCTGGAATAGCCGCGCTTAAACCCACCGGTTTGTTGCGCTCATCCCTCAACTTTTTCAACTCGGTCTGACGCTTTTCAATTTCAAGAAGAAGGTCAAGCCGGTTGATGGCATCCTGAGCACGGATCATGTCATCCATGTTGATGGGATCGGTTTTCTGCAACCCCGTTACCGCATCTTGCACAATATGCGGCGTGTTCGCCGGCTGAGTCAGCGGCCCGCCCGGAGAAGCCCCAGGAAGAGACGCACCCACCGTGGTTGAACCGACCGGAGCGGCTGCCGCCGGATCGCTTGCAGGCGCCACCGTAGGCAAGGGAGCGGTGGCCGTGGGGTGATCGCTGCCGGTCTGGGCAAACCCCGCGGACGGCGCGGCCAACCCCAGAAGGAGTATGGCACCAGTCGCCGCAACTGTTAGGGCACCTTTAAGCATCTTACCCTCCTCTTTTCTCGTAAATGATCGCTTCCCAGAACCAGTTGGCTCCATCCCAAGTGATCTTGTTGATAAACATGCCTGGAACATCCTTAAAATAGTCTTGCATCTCCCAAGGTGGGACCTTGCCGTTGTATTTTACGCCACGCTTGCGCCAGGGCGGCGGGGGCGGCGGGGGCGGTTTTTTAACTTCGGGCGGGGGTTTTACCGCCGGAGGATCATCGGGCAGGCGCTGCAGCATGAAGGGCCAGGCTGAGGCCAAGGCAAGATGGGTAACGGCCTTTTCATCCAGCAGGGCTTCCGTCCCGCGCGGCACCAACTTGTCATGTGCGCTTTCCAGGGCAAGTATTACCGGTTCGTTGATAATCGCCCTGTCCATGGGTACGGCGATATGACCCTGATCGCGGGTCCAATGCACAGTAAGGCTGCCTTCCTGGCAAACGGTCTCGCGGCGCTTCCAGCCAAACTGGCTGGCCGCCAGCTGGGCGAACATTTTTTGGCAGGATTCCAGACTGTCCCTGATCCAGGGCTTTTTTTCCCAGATCTTGGCATAGGTCTCTTCGGGCGGCGGCCATTTCCATTCCTGCATCATGCCCGAGATCGCCCCTTCCTTGGCGCGCTGCTGGGCGATGCGTTCCAACTCCATTCGCTCCTGCTCGGACTGATACTGCAGGCCGAAGAAAACCAGCAGGGCCACCGCCGCTACCGCGCCACCGGCATACAGCATCAGCCTGACGGGCAAATGCACCGGCTGCAGACGGCAATCGGCACGGTCCTGCAGCAGCAACGGCAAGGGGGTGGGATCGGAACCCGGAATGGCCCAGCCATCGGGTGAATAAATGCGTTGCACGCCGCCCAGGGAAATTTCCTGCAGCAATCTTTCGCGCGCGGCTTCGTCACTTTCAAAAAGCGTGTCGCCGTCGGGCGCCACCAGATCGTCGCGGACGACGATGACCCAGGTGCCTTCGCGCAGGCGGAAGGCCCCCGCCCAGGATCCCGGCTGAACATTGGCTAGCGAAGCCGCCAGCGTGGGCATGCCTACCTTATGGCCCTGGTTGTCTTGTCCTAATCCGTATTGGGGAACGGCGACCGATTTGCTGGCAGCGCGGACGCAATAAAAGTCGGCCTTCTGGCCGGGCTGAAGGGCCGCCTCACGGGCAGCTTGCGCGACCCGGCCACTGGGCGAAGGCTGCCAGAACAGCCCAACCGCATAGGTGCGCTGGCCAACTTTGACAACGCCTGACGCCATTACTCATTCTCCGTCCTCGGCAGCGAGATTTCTTGCGGCGTCATCGCCATAAAGAGAATCTGCCGTACGCGCGAGTTTCCAACGCCTCCACCCAGGAGATAATTGTAGGGATTGCCCACGCCTGAAGAGCTTTGCGCGACCTGATCTTGGTCATAGCCGGCCAAGACCAGCGTCGAACCGCTGCGCAGCATGGATTGCTGAACAAAAACGCGGGTTGCAGTACGCGGCAGCTGAATCTGGCTGGCGCCCGCCGTGGAGTTGCCCAGTGGCGCGCCGCTGCTATCCGTCGGCACCGAACTGAAGGTGGAGATTTCCAGGATATCCACCAGCGACAACGAATACTGCAGAATGATGTTGCCATCTTGCAGGATGCGCGGCGTGACCTGGATTGAGAAGCCATCGCGGATGATGCCGGGAGTCAGCGTGGTGTTCTGGAAAGTCTGACTGGTATTGGTTTGCACCGAGGCCAGGTAAGTGCGGTCTTGCCCCACGCGCCGTGAAACCGGACGGTTATTCAGCGTCGTCATCGGGAACTGCGCCACACGCACGGTTTTACCCACGGTGGAAAGCAGTTGGAACATGTCGGTGACCTGACCCACGGTTTCCGGGTTCAGGATGGCCACCGAGAAAGCGCCCAGAGCCGGGGTGGTGACCTTCGCAGGTGAGCCGCCCGAGGTGAAGTTCGCGCCGAAATCGGCCAAACGGCGCAGAGCGGTGTCGAACTTGGTGTTGAAATCTTCGCCCTCGTTGATGTCGACGGTATAAACCTCGACATTAATCGCCACCTGTTTGCCCAGGCGGTTGTTTTCCTGGCTAAGGTAATCGGACACGTTGCGCATGACGCCGGGCGTGGTAATCACCGTGACCGTGCCGCTGGACGGCGCCAGCGAATAGCTGCCCACGCCGTTTAACAGTACTTCAAGCGTTTTGCCGATCTCGTCCCAGAATTTGAAGTCGATATCCATGCTGGACGATTGCTGCGCCGAGCTTTGGCTGACGGTGGTGGCCTGGACGTTACCCGATTGCGAAGCCTGATTGCTGCTGTCTTCTTTCATGCCGTCGGTGACTTTTTGCGTGCCGGGCAGCGCGTTCATCACGAAAACGCGGGTTTCATATTTCGAGAAAACCACCGCGGCGCCGTCAAATTTCCACATCACGCCGAAATGGCTGGCGGCCCGTTCCAGAAGACCCGAGAGCGGGCCTTCATAGGCCACGCGCATGCCCATGCCCGGGCCGGAAGATCCGCGAAAGGATGGGGGCTTTACCGCGCTGGGCGCACTGGACTTGCTGGACGAGCTTGAAGACGAGATGGGTATGGCGGGACCCGGATCATCTTCGTCACCGCCGGCTTCATCGGTTTCCTTGTCCAGACGTACGGGAACGCCGGTCTGGGCGGAAATGGCGTTGGCGATGCTGCGCAGGGACATGGGCGCGGTTGAAACCAGGGCTACGGCCCGCTGGCTTTCCACGCGCTGCGGCAAGGGCACGCCATGACGCATGCGCACCGCCCGGCTGCCGCCCCAGACGGAATCCGTTACAGTCAGGGGATTATAGCGATACGGTGCGGCGGGAACGCGCGCTTCCATCACGCGTTGTTCAGCCACGGCGGTTTTCTCTGAAATGGTGTTGCGGTAATCTTCGGTGTGGCAGGACGCCAGAACAAAGACCAGGCTGGCCATTCCCGCAAGCAGGGCAAGCGGATTCCGAGTCAAGCGTTTTTGCGAACGAAAGGCCATGCTAATCCCCATAGTGATTGCCGGAAGCTTCAACGATTAAGATCGACTGACCCGCGGCCGGGTTGTAATGCAGGCGGCCATAGGGCACCGGATGCGCACCGTTAAAGCCGGAAAGCAGCGTGCGCACTGCTTCTTCAAAGGTGCCGGTCATGTGCAGTGAGGCGGTAACCGGATAATCATATTCGGCTTGCCAATCCAGCTCGGTTCCCGCACGCATGCACCAATCCTGAAGGAGGGCACGAAGGGTTTGTCCGGGGCGGGCTTCCCAGGCTTGCGGCGCGAAAAGCGCCGGGTTCTGAATCTGCAGCGGCTGGGGACCCATCATCATCGGCTGCGGACTCATGCCTTGCATCATATAAGGCTGCATCATCATCGGCTGCGGCGCCATCATGGGTTGGGCGTAAACTTGCTGGGAATACATGGGCTGGCCCATCGGCTGGTAAGGCGGCGGCACTTGCGCGGCCATCACATCCTGCTGGGATACCGGGGCAAGCGGCACATAATTCTGTGAAGGATTCTGTGAAGGCGCGCCGGGCAGCGGGCCGGCAGAGCGGGCCGAAGTCTGAGACGAGCCGGAAATAACCGTCGGCGCGGCGTTGCTATTCGATACCTTCACCAGGCGCTTGCCGGCTTTGTATTTCAGGCCGGATGGTTCCAGCATTTCACGCAGCACGGTTTGCCACGGACGGCCACCGCGCCAGCTCACCAGCTGTCCGGGGTTGACGCCGTCATCCAACATATAGGTCATGCCCTGCGGCAGAACCTGTTGCATGGCGATGCTGAGCGGAACCTTGTCGGCGAAACCTTCCACCACAGGTTCGGCAGCAAGCAGCGGTTCTTCTTTTGCGCCGACGCCTTCCGCAGTTTTTACCGGATGGCTGGTTTGATAAGTGATGCTGTTCGCCATGTTGGCAGCTTGAGCATAAGCTGTGAATAAAAAGAAGATAGCTGTGGAAAACATAATAGGCAACGAAAGCGGGCGAAGCCTGCAATGCGCCTGAATCTTAGTGGTGTTTTGCATGTTTTATCCTGTTTCCAAACGAGGAATCAGTTGGGGATTGATTCTTATCCACAGATCCGCATTTCAGTGGGCATCCTATAGGAGGCTGCCCTGATCCGCTATTTGTTTACCGTCACCACGCCGCGATGAGACTCGTGTGTGATTCGGGCGCAACAAAAAGCATATGTACGAAGCTAATCCTTTACAGAGTGTTAACTTGAGGTCGTGTTGGAAGGGGGTGGAGTCACCTGTGGCACTTCGGGGCGAATCACCTTCTTTGGATTCGCGGTGGCCGAACGCTTTGCTGAAGCGGCTTTTTGGTCTTCTTCCGGCGTAACGGCCTCTTCCCCTCCCTCCAGTGGCTCGTCTTTGAACTTTTCCGGCCAGGGCTCGAAGGCATAGTCCACCATGCGGTGACGGTCGGAATGCTTGATGGGGGGACGCTTGCAGCCCACGAACCAGACGCGCAGGCCGCGCAGCGCCGCGTCGAAACTCATGCCACGCTGTTCAAGGAAATAGAAAATCAGCGTGGTGAACATGGCCAGGAAAAACGTCCAGATGCGTAAATGCAAAAGCATGAACACAAAAGGAATCGCCGCGCGCGCATCCATGAAAAAGAAGCGCGCCGGCTTCATGCTGTTTCGCCAATGGGTATCGCCGCCGTAAGCCGTCATGGCGGCTATTGTGATTAAGATTGATTAACAAACGGCAAATAGCCTTTTTGCTTCCTCGGACCTTTATGCTAAAAGTTCTTTTCGACAGAAAAAGGACCGTAAAATGGTGGATGACAACTTAACCTGGGGCGAAGCCCTCTATCCCATCGAAAGCCAGCGCCGGGCCCAATATGAGCGCCATATTGAAATAGTTCTAGGTGCAACGATACCAGTCATCAAACCCGGCAGTTACGACATCCAATTCGGCTACAAGGAAGGCGGGGGCGAAGTTGCCCGTGTGACTTTCAACTCCCGGCGTTTAGAGCTGCGCAGCCAGCAGTTCGAGCAACTGCCGCGAAAGATCGATAATGGCCACTTGACCATTGAGTATGTTTGAAATCAAAACAGCGGACAGATTTTAGCGGTCGGTTTCTTCGCCAAAGCCGCGCGACAGCAGCAGGTAATGGCGGCGGTCAATCAGCCCTTCCTGATAGGCGGCGTTGGCTGATTTCTGCATGGTCTTGCCGTATTTTTCCACCAGGTTCTGCGTTTCCAGCGTCCAGCTTTCCAGCGGCGTGTTGAGAAGGTGATCGCGCACATGCTCGTCGAAAATAAGGAATTCGCGCAGGGCCACGCGGCCGCCGCCCACGCGCGGCACCAAGGCCTGGGTAACGATCAGGCGCGTGGTTTCCATCAGCGCATAGGCACGCTCCAGCCGCTCGCCGGTTTCGAACACGCTCACCAGGCGGCGCACGGTGGCGGCCACGCCTACGGTGTGCGTGGTGGAATACACCAGATGTCCGGTTTGCCCCGCTTCGATGGCGGCGGAAACGGTTTCGCGGTCGCGCGCCTCGCCCACCAGGATCACGTTCGGCTTGCGGCGCAGGGCGTTGCGCACGCCGGCGGCGAAGGTAGGAAGATTACGCGGGATTTCAGTCTGGGCAATGATCGAGTGCGGGCCGATGATCTGGTCATACACATATTCGATCGGCGCTTCGTAAGTCAGCATTTTGCCCGCGCCGCTGGGCCGCTCGATCAGCATGCGGGTGCCGGCCGCCAGAAGCGTGGTTTTGCCCGAACCGGTGGGCCCGGTCACGAACACCAGCCCCTGGCGCGGCGCCCAGGCATCGACCAATTCCGGCTCGATGCCCAGATCACTCATGCGCGGAGGAACATTGGGCAGAACGCGCAGGGAAATGCACACGCCATCGCGGCCCTTGCTCATGATCGCGGTGATGTTGACGCGGAAGCGGAAGCGCGTGTTGCGGTCAACGCGGATCTCATAGGACAGGTCAAGGTCCTTGCCCGCGGTCAGCGCCGCCATGGCATCCAGGCCGTACATTTTGGTGACGAAGGCCGAGATGTCGGCCGAGTCAATCGAACGGCGCGTCACCGCGAACAGCTTGCCGTCGATTTCAATATAGGTTTGCCGGTCGGACTGGATAGTGACGTCGGAAGCACGTTGCAGCACGCACCACAGAATAAGATCGTCCACCACTTCAATGCGGATACGCGGTGGCTCATCCGGCCACATATCAACTTCAAGAGTGCCGCCTTGGGTGCCTTGGCCGGCGGCTAGCGCGGTGCCGTGATCCATAGATCGCTCTTGGGATTAAGCAGGGCAGGAGCCGTAATATTCAGGCCCCGGTCGCCGATGCGCATCTCGCTGCCCCCACCTGTTATACCACGATCTTCCTGCGCCGCATAAGGCGGCGTGATCATGCCCTGCGCTAGAAGCTCACGATAGCGGATCATCCCCATGTAATCGCCGTTGAGGCGGTCCAGATCGGCCTCGAAAACCTCGTCAGCCTGTTGCACCCCCTCTTCCCAGCCCACATTGATCCATTTGCGCCATTCCGCCAGCTCACGCTGGTTTTTGGGGCGCAACAGCTTGGGCGGGGGGTCAACCTTGCCCCAGTCGCGCTCAAGATAGGAGCGCCAGTTACGCGGCGCCGTGACAATGCGCGCCCCGCGGTTGATGCGGTAAACCCGGTCAGCCACGGCGGCATTTTGTCCGCCCACCGCCACGATCACGGCACGCTGAGCCTCTGTCACCATCGGCGGCTCGACCAGCAGGCCCGAAGGCGCGGCGATCAGCAGATAACCGAAACTATAGACTTTATCAAGGTTACCTTCGGTCTCCGCCAAGCGGCGCTGGATCTGGAAGGTGCGCCAGGCCAGGCCGCCGCGCGCGCCGT
>JACQAB010000129.1 GCA_016195205.1 Pseudomonadota bacterium | reverse complement strand
CAAAGCCGAACGCGATGACGGTTCGGATGGCTGGACGAATGATGGCGATAACGATGAGGACGATGTTCCAGATGTCATCGATCCGGGTTATATCGAACCCGGCCTCGGGCATGTTTATGGTTTTGATGTCGCTTTAACAGCCCTATTAACAGGAGGGCTTTCCTTTCTGGGAGGAGAAGTCATTGCCGAAGGCGGGGCAGTGCTTGAAGCTAGCGCCGCCACAGTGCGCTTGGAAAGCCTTCTTGCCCCCGACGGTGAAGTCATTGGTGAAGCGGGAACTTCTAATATCATCAGAGAATTGCCGGGCGGAGTTCAAGCTGCAGAAAAAATGTTTGAAGATTTGACGGAAGGCGGGACACTCTCCACAACGCCTAAATTGGCTGAGATAAACGGCGTTCGCTATACAATGCCTGATGGCAGTTATATAACTTACAGACCAGTAAGCACGAGCGGCCCACCAACGATTGACGTGAATGTTTCTTTTTTAAAAAATTTGGTGACAAAGATAAAATTTATGGATGGAGGTAAGTGATGAACCCAGGATTCAAAAAACCTTTGGAAGAATTCTTACGTGAAGGCGACGAGGACTATATTGGCCTCTGGCAAATCATTGGTCGCGTTAGCACCGTTTTGAATCTAGACGAAAGGAAATTGACCATTTCCGATACGGATAAGCTCTGGCGCGGAATACAGGAATTCATAACTCTCATGTTAAATAATGGATTTGAAGCGGTCGATCTTGCTCCTGAGGGCAAGTGCAAAGCCTGGCCCGATCAAAACCCCGCAGCCGTCATTGCAGAAATAAAGAAATTATGGATTGAACGAAAAGGGGATGTGGGTTCTGACATCTGGTTCCACAAGCTTCCCACGGCCTAGAAACTATCTAGGAGGCTTTGGTCAACTTAAAATGATTGTGGTTACCCCGGCGGCGGCAGGGTCAGGCAGCTGAAGCCCTTGTCGGAAAGCGAGAAGCAGGTGTTACGCGCCGATTCTTCGTCCAATCCGGAAAGACGCGCGCGGTAAATAAAGCTGCGGCGTCCGGTTTTAACCTGAATAAGCTGGGTGCGCGCCTCGCGCAACTGCGTGGTTTTTTTAGCCTGATGCAGGGCGGAAAGACCTTTTTTGCGCGTGTTGTAAGAGCCGATTTGTACGCCCCAGTTTTTCTGTGAAGCTACCGGCTTTTCGTTGTCGTCGCTGTCGCCCTGGGCGGTAGAATTCACGCCTTCGGCAACCTGGTATTCGGATTTGTCGGTGGTGACATCAACCGCATCGGCGGTGGTTTCCACGGCGGGCGCTTCGGCATATTGCTTGCTGCCCTTGGCTTCGGCATAGACGCGTTCAAAGCCGGCATCCAGCAGGCCGGCCATGCGTCGGTCGCGCTTAACAGCGCTGCGTCCGCCAAACACGATGCCGATCAGGCGGGAACCGTTGCGCTTGGCCGAGGCAATCAGATTGAAACCGGAAGAGCCGATGTAGCCCGTCTTCAGCCCATCCATGCCCTCATAACGTTCCATCAGGTGATTGTGATTGCGATGCGTAATACCGGCATAAGTGAAATCGGCCGTGCCGAAATAGGTGTAATACTGCGGGAAATGCGCCATCAGCGCCCGGGTTAAAATAGCCTGGTCAAACGCCGTGGTGACTTGGCTGGGATCAGGCAGGCCGTTGGCGTTGCGGTAAGTGGTACGCTTCATGCCCAGCGCGCGGGCTTCGGCGGTCATGATCTGTGCGAAGTGGCTTTCACTGCCGCCCAGCGTTTCAGCCAGTACCACCGCGGCATCGTTGGCGGATTCCGTAATCACGCCAAGCACGGCATCACGCACGGTAATTCTTGATCCTGGTTCCAGCCCAAGTTTCGAGGACGGCGCTGCCGCGGCGTGATAGGAAACCGGCAGATAGGTGTTCAGGGTGAAGCGTCCGTTTTGAAGCGCGGCAAAGGTGAGGTAAAGCGTCATCACCTTGGTCAGCGAAGCGGGATGGCGGAGGCTGTAAATATCTTTGCCGTGAAGGATGCGGCCGGTTTCGGCGTCGGCAATCAGTTCGGCGGAGCGGGGAGCGGCTTGGGCGGAAGAGGCGGCGAGGGTAGCCGCGAGCAGAACCAGAATGGGCAAAAGGCGGATGTTAAAGACTTTTCCGACGCGCACGGTATTTTCCCTCAAGACTTGGCAGTTTGACTCAGAAACAGTGAAGCCACCGTAAAGGGCAACTCAAAAACTTTGCAACTGATTTGCTAATTTCTGCACCGCCTTAGTTAAGTTTGGCTTAATATCCACAGGTGGGAGTGGCGGAATAGGCCGAAAATAGAGCATTTTTTCTATTGACAACCGGGGCGGGTATCCCTGATATTTAGGCATCTATGCTGCACTGCAAAACGGCGCTTTTCCACGTGGAAAAAGATATGCTTTTGGCAGTAAAGTTAGAAATGAAAATCGCCAAATAAGGGGAAAACCATGAAGAATAATTCACCTTCTTCGCCTACTGACGCCTTCGAAAAAGTCAGAAGCAATATGGCTGGTCACATGGAAAGCCACATGCAAACGGCCGCCGAAAATGTCGAAAAAGCCTCGCGCGATTTTATGAATCGTCTGGAAGAGGCCGCTACTTTTAACCGTAATCACATGGAAGCCGTGGTTCAGGCCGGAAACATTATGGCCGAGGGCTGCAAAGATGTAAGCCAGGCCGTTTTTAACCATATCCAGAGCACCATGCAGAACTCCATGGCCACGGGCCGGGCGATGCTTGGCGTGAAAACCCTGCGCGAACTCATGGAGCTTCAGTCCAATTACATGAAGGGCCTATTCGACTCGATGATGGCTGATTCGACCAAGATCTCGGAAATCGCCGTGCGTTGCACCAGTGAAGCCGCTGAGCCAATCAGCGCCAGCGTCACTTCCGTGGTTGAGAAGATTGCCGAACGCGCCAAAAGCGCCGCTTAAGCGGCCCTAGGCCCTAGGCCCTAGGCCATGGGCCCTAGGAAGTTAGAAGATTTCTTCTGCACTAAAGCCATTCCGGCGTTTCGGAGCGGCTTTTTTTTTGGCCTATTACCTAGAGCCTGGGGCCTAGGGCCTTTTTTAACCGTTTGCTAAACTTTTTCCGTATCCCATATTTAAGGACGGGGATTCGCCCATGGAAAAAGAAGGTTTGCGCGAGGTCCGCCTGTCTGCCGGTAAGCCTGGGGGGCCCGATGACGACGGCGACGCCCAGACGGGCCTGGTCGTCAAATCCCGGCCCAAGACTAAAAAGCCGGCGATGTACAAGGTGTTGTTGCTGAACGATGATTACACGCCAATGGATTTCGTGGTGCAGGTGCTGGAAATGTTTTTCGGCAAGTCACGCGAGGAGGCGATGCAGATCATGATGCATGTTCACCGCCGGGGCGTGGGGCTTTGCGGGGTTTATACCTTCGAGGTCGCCGAAACCAAGGTGATGCAGGTGATGGATTTTTCCCGCCGCCATCAGCATCCCTTGCAATGCATCATGGAAAAGGAATAGGGAGGCACTAGATCATGGGCATGCTCTCGCCGAACTTCGAAGATACCCTGCACCGGGCCTTGGCCATCGCCAACCGCTATCACCACGAATTTGCCACCCTGGAACATCTGCTGTTGGCCCTGTCGGAAGACCAGGACGCCCTGGCGGTGATGCGCGCCTGCGGCATGGATATTTCTCGCCTGCGCGAGGAACTGGCCGGCTATCTGGAAGAAGATCTTACCGGACTGATCAATCCCGGCGTGGGTGAGGCCAAACCCACCGCGGGTTTTCAGCGCGTGCTGCAACGCGCCGCCATTCATGTGCAATCCGCAGGGCGCGAGGAAGTGAACGGCGCCAATGTGCTGATCTCGCTTTTCTCGGAACGCGAAAGCAATGCGGTCTTCTTCCTGCAAAGCCAGGGCATGACGCGGTTCGACGCGGTGAACTATTTGTCGCACGGCATCACCAAGGCCGACGGCGCGCCGGGTTTCACGCCCACGCCCGAAGGGGTGGATGAAGAAGCGGCGGGTGAAAACGCCAGCAAGCGCGGCAAAGATGCTCTTAGCGCCTATTGCGTGAATTTAAACGAACGTGCCAAAGCCGGAAAAATTGATCCGCTGATCGGGCGCGAGAAGGAAGTCGACCGCACCATTCAGGTGCTGTGCCGCCGTTCGAAGAACAACCCGCTTTATGTGGGTGATGCCGGCGTGGGCAAAACCGCCATTGCCGAAGGCCTGGCCCTGCGCATCACCAAGGGAGAAGTGCCCGAAGTGTTGCTGCCCTGCACGATTTACGCGCTGGACATGGGGGCGCTTCTGGCCGGAACGCGCTATCGCGGCGATTTCGAGGAGCGCCTGAAAAACGTGGTGAACGAGTTGAAGGCCACGGCGGGCGCTATTCTGTTCATCGATGAAATCCACACGGTGATCGGCGCAGGGGCCACCTCGGGCGGGTCGATGGATGCTTCGAACCTTCTGAAGCCGGCGCTTTCCAATGGGGATCTGCGCTGCATCGGTTCCACCACCTATAAGGAATACCGCAATCACTTTGAAAAAGACCGCGCGCTGGTGCGCCGCTTCCAGAAAATCGACATTGCCGAACCGGGCATTGAAGACGCGGTGAAGATTTTGATGGGGTTGAAGCCCTATTACGAAAAACATCATGACGTGAAATACACGGCTGAAGCCATTCGTTCGGCGGTGGAGCTTTCCGCCCGCTATATCGGCGATCGCAAGCTGCCGGATAAAGCCATTGACGTGATCGACGAGGTAGGCGCCGCGCAAAAGCTGCTGCCGCTTAACAAGCGCAAGAAAACCATTCATGTCAAAGACGTGGAAACGGTGGTGGCCAGTATCGCCCGCATCCCGCCCAAGAACGTGTCGCAGGACGACAAGGAAGTGCTGAAGCACCTGGAGCGCGACCTGAAAACCATGGTGTATGGGCAGGATCAGGCCATCGACACGCTGGTCACGGCCATCAAGCTATCGCGCGCGGGGCTGCGTGAGCATGAAAAGCCTATTGGCAGCTACTTATTCGCTGGGCCCACCGGCGTGGGTAAAACCGAGGTGGCGCGGCAGTTGGCGCGCTCGCTGGGCATCGAGCTCAAACGCTTTGACATGTCGGAATATATGGAACGGCACAGCATTTCACGCCTGATTGGCGCCCCGCCCGGCTATGTGGGCTTTGACCAGGGTGGCTTGCTGACCGACGCGGTGGACCAGCAGCCGCATTGCGTGCTGCTGCTGGACGAAATTGAAAAGGCGCATTTCGACCTGTTTAATATTTTGCTGCAGGTCATGGACCACGGCAAACTGACTGACCATAACGGCAAGGTCGTGGATTTCCGCAACGTGATCCTGATCATGACCACCAATGCCGGCGCCATGGAACTGGCCAAGCATGCCATCGGCTTCACGCGCCAGGACCGTGTGGGCGAGGATCTGGAGGCGATCAACAAAATGTTCACGCCGGAATTCCGCAACCGGCTGGATACCATCGTGACCTTCAAGAACCTGCCGCCCGAGGTGGTGGGCCGCGTGGTGGATAAATTCATCCTGCAGCTGGAAGCCCAGCTTTCCGACAAACAGGTGACTATCGGATTGTCGGAAACGGCGCGCAAATGGCTGGCCGAGAGGGGCTATGACCACACTTTTGGCGCGCGGCCTCTGTCACGCATGATTCAGGACCACATCAAGAAGCCCCTGGCGGAAGAATTGCTTTTTGGCCGTCTGCAAAAGGGCGGCGGCGTGCTGGTGGATGTGGCCAATGGCGAACTGACCTTCGCCTATCCCGACAAGAAAGAGCCCGAAGCCAAGGGCGAAAAGCAGCCGTCGGTTAAAGAGACGGTTTAGCAATCCGGCCTGTCCAGATTCTGAGTGGGGTCGGAAAGACCCAGATAGACAAATTTTGGCCGTTGAAGATCGGTTTCAGCCGGGCTTACGGTCATTTTAGTCTTTTCCACGTTGGCGCCGCCCATTTGAACGAGCAGCGCATGCCTCTGTCCTTGGTTCAACTGGCCTGATGGGATGGTAACAAAGCCATTCGCGGGTGGTTGGTTATTCGTTGCCGCGCACACAGCCTTGCGGATTTCGCCTTCAAACTGACGGCTAAGAAAAGGGCCCGCAACAGGGTAGATTGTAATATTATTCCTTCCATAAATCGAGACGAGATGGTCTGCCCTGTTGTTATCTAGTTGCGCAGTGGCAAGACCTATACTAACGCCCGGAAGCGGAATAAGCAACGCGGCAAGCGCATAGCGGCGAAGCCTGGACATGAAACCCTCCCTGATAAAGATGAACCATCTTCAGCGGAACGGTTTTTATTGTCAAACCGCCAGGTATTAATCCGGCAAAAGCTTTTATTCTCTGGAAAAGCAATAGCCACGATTTAAAATGAAAGCATGAGCAACCCGCAAGATTCTTCGCCACCCGGCCGCATGTCTTTCCTGATGTGGGCCGATGCCTTGTTCGACGGCCGCCCGCCCATGCCGCGCATTGTGTATACCGGGCAGGAAGCGCGTGGAGTTTTGCGAGCTGGGCTCCACCCTGTTCGGCAGCGTTGAAAAAATACTGCTAAACATGCGGCTGCTGGGCGTGGATGACGATTTATCGCGCGTGTATTTCACGGGGCTCGAGCACTCCACTTACCTGCAGCAGGTGGCGGCGGTGCTGCATCCCGAATGCAAGCTGGCTTTTCAGGACGGTTGGAAGAAATGGCAGAAAAACCTGGTGGCGCAGAAACGCCTGTTCCTCAGCCGCTTCGTGGCCAGCTATGCCATGGCCGACACCGCCACGCTGGCGCAATGGCTTCAGCCTTTCGATGCTTTCACGGTGACCGATGTTTTCCATTTGGGCGAGGGCGATTTCCATACCTGGGATCTGGGGTTGGAAATGACGTTTTTCGATTTTTCCAGCCTGGTGGAAAAAATGCTGGCGGAAGGCTTTATGATTTTTGTCACGGAAATGTATCCCGATCATCACGCCTATAAAAATCAGGACTGCTTCGTGGCGCGGCTGTTTGGAATTAAAAAAGAAGCCGCCCCTGCTTTTCAGGAAAAACTGAAAGCCTATCCGCAGATCGAGGAATTCCTTCAGGAAAGCGCGCTGAAACCGGGCGATGCGCAAATGTATAAAAACAACCTGGCCACGCGCGTGACGCCGGCGCGGTGGGAAGCGATCCGCGCTTATAAACAAGAATACCCGGTATGGGGCGAAACGCCCGACCCGTTGCCCGCTATTACCGGAAAGCCGCGCCAGCCGGGGGTGCCGGGGGCGAATTTCGTGATCAACCATCCACAGCTGGCGGATGCGATTAATCAGGCGCTTTTGCGCAAATAGGCGGGCGGGCGTTCGCCCTCAACCACCATGCGCCAGAGGAACCGGCGTTCCTTCACCAAATCGTAAGGCCGCACGCGATGCATCACGCGGCGGTTGTTCCACACCAGCAAATCGTTCAGCCGCCAGCGATGCTTGTAAACCAGGGCACCGGTGGTGGCCAAAGCCAGCAACTGTTCCAGAAGCTGCCCGCTTTCGGCGGTATCCATGCCTTCGATATGCGAAGTATGCGCGCCGAAAAGCAAAGCGGGGCGGTTTGAAAAAGGCTCGATCGTCACCAGCGGATGCGAAGTGGGTTTGTATTGGTTGGCGATGTCGGCGGGGTCGGTCAGGCCGGCACGCCTGCGGGCAGCATCAAGAGAATGCATGGCGCGCAGGCCGGTGATTTTGTCGCGCAGCGTTTCGGGCAGCCGTTGCCAGGCCTGGGTGACGTCGGCGAATTCAGTCTCGCCGCCCGACGCCGGCAGCTCTTTTGCCTTCAAAAAACCCATTAAATGCGGTGCCTCGAGCGTCAGCATATCCATGTGCCAAACAGTATCGCCGCGCGCGTGGCGGGAATCACGATCGTCGCGATCGCGGATGTTCCCCTGGGCGTCCAGGTTGGTGATACTGGCGCAGTCGCTGGTCTGCCCGAACAGGCGGGCAAAACGGCGCATGCCGTCATAGCTAAGATTTTTCTGATCGCGGAAAACGATGACGCCATGACGCGCGGTTATTTCTTTCAGGGCGGCGAGGTTTTCTGGCGTTAAGGGCTGCGCCAGGTCAGTACCAGTGACTTCGGCGGCAAAATCGGGCTGCAGGGGGGGTAGCAACAAGGGGCATGTGGGTTCCAAGCGTATCAGGAAGCCAGTTTTTTTAAAACCTCTTCAGCAATATCGAAGTTGCCGGTGACGTGCTGAACATCGTCATGTTCTTCCAATATTTCCAGCAGGCCGATCAGCTTTTCGGCGGCCTCAAAGCTTACTGGCACGAGATTTTGCGGTTTCCAGCCCAGGCGCGCGGTTTCGGCAGGCCCTAATTTTTTCTCAAGCGCCTCGCGCACTTTGGTGAAGTCTTCCACGCTGGTGAGGATGTCGTGGCCGGCCTCAAAGCTTTCCACATCTTCGCCGCCGGCTTCAATCACCGCTTCCATCATCGCATCGGCTGAACCTGCGGCGGCGGGATAATGAATCAGCCCGCCATGGCGGAACATGAAGCTGACCGAATTGGTTTCGCCGAGGCTGCCCCCGTTTTTTGAAAAAGCCGCGCGCACATCGGAGGCCGTGCGGTTGCGGTTGTCGGTAAGGCATTCCACGATCAGCGCGATGCCGCCGGGGCCATAACCCTCGTACCGGATTTCATCGTAATGGCCTTCGCCCGCGGCGGCGGCGGCGGATTTGATGGCTTTCTCGATGCGCTCGCGCGGCATGTTCATGGCGCGGGCGCTTTGCACGGCGGCTTTCAGGCGCGGGTTATGCGCCGGATCGGGCAGGCCACTTCTCGCGGCGACGGTGATTTCACGCGCGATTTTGTTGAACTGGCGCGCCTTGATGGCATCCTGCTTGCCCTTGCGGTGCATGATGTTTTTGAATTGCGAATGACCGGCCATGAGATCCCTCGGTTTTGAGCTTTAAATTTTTATTCCGCTTTCCTGCAATTGTTTTTTCATCTCGTCTTTAAGCTTTTCCAGGCCTTCCGCGGTAAAGCTTTCAGCCCGGCCGACCAACACATTCTGCGTGTTCGAAGCGCGTAACAGCCACCAGCCGTCGCCGCTTTTCACGCGCACGCCGTCGATAGCATTAATCTGCACGCCGCTTTTTTCAAGCCGCGTTTTAATCTCTTCCACCACGGCGAATTTACGCGCTTCGGTGGAGGGAATGCGGATTTCCGGGGTGTTAAAGACAGGCGGCAGGCTGTCGCGCAAATAGGCCAGCGAGCCTGTGCGGCTAACCAAGCCCATCAGCCGCACCGCGGCGTAAAGCGCGTCGTCAAAGCCCTGTTCGGCGAAAACGATGTGCCCGCTCATTTCCCCCACCAGCAGCGCGCCGGTTTCCATCATTTTGGCTTTCAGCAGGGAATGGCCGGTTTTCCACATCAGCGGCTTGCCGCCGGCTGATGCGATGGCGTCGAACACCGTCTGGCTTACTTTGACGTCGCCGATGATAGTGGCGCCGGGTTTTTTCTTCAGCAGATCCTGCGCGAAGAAAGCCAGCAGCTGGTCGCCGGCCACCACCCGGCCTTCTTCGTCGAGCGCGCCGATGCGGTCACCGTCGCCGTCGAAGGCGATGCCAAGCTGGGCCTTGTTTTTTATCACCTCGGCCCGCAACTGGGCCAGATTTTCTTCCACGCTGGGATCGGGATGATGGTTGGGAAAAGTTCCATCGATTTTATCGAACAGCAGCGTGTGACGGCCGGGAAGTTTTTCGCATAACCGGCGCATGATCTCGCCCGCCGCGCCGTTTCCGGCATCCCACACCACGCGCATCGGCTCGACGCCGTCGTAATCTTTCAAAAGCCGTTCCAGATAGGCGTCACGGACATCTTTTTGCGCCGCGGCGCCCTTGTCTTGCACAAACGCGCCGGACGCGGCGATTTTGCCGATTTCCTGCACCATGACGCCATAGATCGGGCCGCTTTTGGTGACCATTTTAAAGCCGTTGTAATCGGGCGGGTTGTGCGAGCCGGTGATCATGATTCCGCCATCGGCCTGTTCATGCTTCACCGCGAAATACAGCATGGGGGTTGGGCCAAGCCCGATACGCGTTACTTGCGCGCTGGCCTGAACCAATCCATCGACCAGCGCGGCTTCCAGGCTGGGCGAGCTTAAGCGCCCGTCGAATCCCACGCAGATTTTGGGCCTTTGGGTTTTCTCTTTATGGCGCACGAAGGTTGCGAAGGCGCCGCCGAGACCACGCGCGTCGCGCTCGCTCAACGTCTGGCCGATAACGCCGCGAATATCGTATTCGCGTAGAATGGTGGGGTTAAAGGTGTGCGCCGCCAGAACCATGTTCTCACCGCATGTAAATCAGCGCGAAAAACGTGGCGGCCCACAGCACCACGCAGGCGCGGATTCCGGCATCGCTTAGCACCAGGGTGGTGGGTTCGTCCGCGCCCTTGCCGCTTTGGATAAGCTGCATGTAGCGCAGCACGCCATAGGCCACGAAAACCGAGGTGGCAATCACAAGCTGTCCGTAGCGTTGAGTGGCATAATCAGAAGCGGTGAATAGCAGATAGGTGACGATGGTTGCCGCGCCCAGGACAGCGATAATGTTGTCAAGATACTCCACGGCATAGCGGCTGGCCTGGCCGGGGTCGCTGCGTCTTTTACCGGCGACAATCAGCAGCGCCAGAATTCCCGTGGCGCTGAGAATCCACGGCGAGGGCGCGGCGCCAATGGCCGCGCATCCGGCCAGCACACGCAGCACATAGCCCGAGGCCACCACGAACATCTCAACCAAATTCACGCGTTTCAGCACCAGCGAATAGGCGATGTTCATC
>JACQAB010000128.1 GCA_016195205.1 Pseudomonadota bacterium | reverse complement strand
GCCAAGTCCAGCAGCCCGTATTTGCGGTTCAGATCCTTGATGCCCATCTTCGCCGCACGTTTTTTCTCATCGTCGTTGCGGAACAAGAGCCGCCCATGCATCTGCCCGCCCATGCAACGTAACGCCGCAGCAGCCAGCACGCCTTCGGGCGCACCGCCCGCGCCCATATAAAGGTCTACGCCGGTTTCCGCGCTGGTGGTGGCAATCACGGCGCTAACATCACCATCGGAAATCAGCATGATGCGCGCGCCGGTTTCGCGCACTGATGCAATCAGCTCTTCATGGCGCGGGCGGTCAAGAATACACACCAGCAATTCGGAAGGATCAGCCTTGCGCGCGGCGGCCAGGTTGGAAATGTTTTTCTGCGGGCTGTTATCAAGGTCCACAATGCCATCGGGATAGCCCGGGCCAATGGCGATTTTGTCCATATATACGTCGGGCGAATTCAAAAACCCGCCCGCTTCGGCCATGGCGATGACGGCCAGCGCGTTCTGGCCACCCTTAGCCGTAATCGTGGTGCCTTCCAGCGGGTCAAGCGCGATATCCAGCTTCACGCCGCCGCGGCCCACCTTCTCGCCGATATAAAGCATGGGGGCTTCGTCGCGCTCACCCTCGCCGATCACCACGGTGCCGTCGATCGGCAGCACGCCCAGCGCCTTGCGCATGGCGTCCACCGCGGCCTGATCGGCCTTTTTCTCATCCCCCCGGCCCATCAGCAGCGAGGCGGAAAGCGCGGCGGCTTCCGTCACGCGCACCAGCTCCAACGCCAGGTTGCGGTCCATGGAAGAAGGGTGCGAGGCAGGCGACATGTTTTCTTTCGCGGCAAGACTCATGGCAAAATTCTTATCACACAGGGCGCCTCGAGCACAGCGGGCAGCTTTTTCAACCGCGCCACCGCATCGGCCAACGATTTTTCCGACGTATCATGCGTGATGAACACCACCGGTACCGGCGCGGCCTCGGACCGGCCCTTTTGCAGAAGCGACTGAATGGAAATGCGCAGGTCGCGCATGATGGCGGTTACATCCGCCAGCACGCCGGGCTTATCCTGCACCATCATGCGGATATAAAACGGCGACAGGCTTTTTTCCGGCGGCAAGGCCTCAACCTTCTTCACGCTTAAAGGCAGCGCCAGGTTGTTCACGCAACGGCCCGCCGCGGCATCGATAATATCCGACAACACGGCCGAGGCCGTGGGCCCCGCCCCCGCGCCAAACCCCGTAAGGTCAGCTTCATCGGCGTGCCGAACGCCAGCGATGACAAAATGCAAAGCTTGTGCGCGGTGTCCATGCCGTCGATATCGAACGCCGGATCGGCCTCGGCATAGCCAAGATTTTGCGCTTCCTTCAGCACCTCGGCAAAGCTGCGGCCGGTTTCGCGCATGGAAGACAAAATGTAATTACAAGTGCCGTTCAGAATGCCGTAAATTTCCTCGACCTGATCGCCCGCCAAAGATTCACGCAAGGTTTTGATCACCGGAATGCCGCCCGCCACCGCCGCTTCAAAATAAAGCGGTGCGCCGCTTTTACGCGCCACTTCGGCCAGGGCGTCGCCATGATGCGCCAGCAAGGCCTTGTTGGCGGTGACTAGCGGCTTGCCCGTTTTCAGCGTGGCTTCGGCCAGGGAACGCGCGGCGCCTTCGGCCCCGCCCATCAACTCCACCACCACATCCACATCGTTGCGCATCGCCAGATCAACCGGCTTGTCGACCCAGGCGAGCGAGGAAAGATCGACCGGGCGTTTTTTATTACGGTTGCGCGCGCTGACCGCCACCAGTTCAATTTTCCGGCCGGCACGCTTTTCCAGAAGCTCGCCCTGCGTTTTCACCAGGCGCGCCACTTCACCGCCCACCGTGCCCAAACCCGCCAGGCCTAAACGCAAAGTGCCGTTCATGGTTTTTGTCCGCTTGCAGGAGGTTGAGGAGTGTTCTTCGTCTCGTCGTTGAATTCGGCAATCACACCCTGTCCTTCGGCGTTTTCTCTTTTCAGGTTTTTGACTTCGTCCACACGTTGCGCCGGCAAAACATAGGGCCGCGGGCGCAGGGGCACATCGGCCAAGTTCGGGTAAGGCTGATTGGCGGTAGCAGCGGCGGGCATGACCACTGTGCCTTTTGAGGCGTCTAATTCGGTCT
>JACQAB010000139.1 GCA_016195205.1 Pseudomonadota bacterium | reverse complement strand
ACGATTGCCGGAGATGTGGAAACGTCGGCCTGTTGTCATTATATCATATAAGAACACTCTGCACGGGCCCTGCCTTGTTATTCCAACATCCACTGATAATGAAAATGCGGCTAACCCATGGGCTCATAAATTATCCATAGAATTTGAAGGCGATGGCGTGGCCTCTTGGGCGATATGCAACCATCCAGCAACCGTTTCACCAAGCCGTTTTCTCCAATTCAATCAGGGAATGGTTTGGCTACCGGAGAGCGACTTCAATGAAGTTCTTTCCAAGCTATTGAAATGGTTACCAAAACCATTTTAACCTTGAAAAAACATAGGTTTAGGCTTATACATTATCTCACTTGCGGCTCTGGGAAACCAGAAGTCCGTTACCCCGCGAGGGGAGCTAATTGCCAGGGGAGCCTCACGGCTCCCCTTGGTTTTTTAAGTGCCCGCTAGACAAACTGTCGCCTTAGCGCCCGCACAAAAAACCGCATCCACACCACGCCGGAAACTAGCCACAGGAAAAAGCGCGGATACATCTCCGAAAAATTCTTGAAGAAATAGCGCACGAAGCTGCGGGTTTTATGCCATTCCACGATCGTGGCGGGCGCCTGGCTAGTGGCGCCGATATGCGTTACCGCGGGTTCGGGCATGAACAGCACCTGGCCACCCGCCCGCTGCACGCGCAGGCATAAATCCAGATCGTCCACATGAAGAAAATAGCCTTCATCCATCCCGCCCAGGTTCATGTATTCCTCTTTGTGCATGAACATCAGCGCGCCGCTGATGGCCGGCATGGGAATGGTTTGCGCGGGCACCGGCTCTTCATGCCATTTGAAGCGGCGGCAATAAGGGTGGTTTGGGAATAGCCGGTAAAGCTGAAGCACCTCAACAAACGCCGTCCAGGGCGTGAGGGCGGCGCGGCGGCTGCCGCTTTGCTCTTTGCCGCCGGCCTCCAGAATGCGCGCGCCCAGCAGATGCAAGCCTTGATGCGCGCGGGATTCCGCCAGCAGCTTTCCGGCAATGTTCTTGGGCAGCAGGCAATCCGGATTCAGGAAAAGCAGGTATTCACCCTGTGCTTCCTTTGCGCCAAGGTTGCAGGCGGTGGCAAAGCCCACATTCCCCTGCCCGCTGATCAGTTTCAGGCGCGGTTCTTTCTCGCTCATTTCCTTCAGGCGCTGATAGATGGGCAGCGGGTTGCCGTTATTCACCAAAATCAACTCGCCCACGTCCTGCTGCGCCAGCGCGGCGCCGAGCATGTCGAACAGCACCGGCCCGGTGTAATAGGTTACCGTGATGATGGAGATGGGTGGGGACATTTCTAAGAAATACTCTAAACGTCATGCCAGCGAAAGCTGGCATCCAGGGGCCACAGGCCGTGTCTTACGGCTCTGGATTCCAGCTTACGCTGGAATGACGTATTAGATAGGCTGTTCCCATGCCCCCGGCCTTTCTCCTCCTTCCCATCGGCGTTTTTGTGATGTTGGCCACCGCGCTGCTGTGCGGCTTTTTGCGCCCGCGCTTAGCGCCCGACCGGCCGAATGAGCGCAGCTTGCATCAGGCCCCCGTGCCGCGCGGCGGCGGAGTGGCCCTATGGCTCATCGTGCTGCCGGTATGGATCGCCGTGCTGGCGCTGTCGGGCAAGATCGGCGCGCATTTTCCGCTGCTATTCGGCGCGGTGCTGCTGATCGGCGTGTCGTGGTGCGATGATCATAAGCCCCTGCCCACCTCGCTGCGCCTGTTCGTGCAACTGATTGCCGTGGTGATGGGAATTTCCCTGCTGCCGGCCGATCATGCCGTGTTCAGCAAAGCCATCCCACCCTGGCTGGATAGCGCGCTGGCGGGCTTCTGCTGGCTGTGGTTTATCAACCTCACCAATTTCATGGATGGGATCGATGGGCTTTCCGGCGTGCAAACCGCGTATTTGGGCCTGGGATTCACGCTGATTGCCATGCTGGCTGCTTTACCGCTGGGCAACGCCATGGTGCTGGCGGTTGGCCTGTTCGCCGCCGCGCTGGGATTTTTGTGGTGGAACTGGCCACCCGCCCGGCTGTTCCTGGGTGATGTGGGCAGCATCCCACTGGGTTACTTGCTGGGATACCTGTTGCTGCTTCTGGCCGCGCAGGGACATTTGCTTATTGCCCTTGCCTTGCCGCTGTATTATTTGGCCGATAGCGGCCTCACCCTGCTGCGCCGCGTGGTGGAGGGTAAAAAATTCTGGCAGGCGCATCGTGAGCATTTTTACCAGAAAGCCGCGCTGGCGGCCGGGCATAAGCCTGTGCTTTATGCGGTTATGGCCGGAAATGCCGCGCTCCTGCTGGTGTGCCTGTTAAGTCTTAAACTCGGCATCTGGATATTGGCCGCAGCCCCTTTGCTTGTCGGGCTTTTATTGTGGTATTTGCGTTTCTTATCCGTGCAAGCTAACTCACCAAGCCACTTGTATTTATAGTGATTTTACTATAATCTAGGCTCCAGCTATGAAGCTTTCACCGCTTTCCCGGCCCCTTTATTGGATGGGGCCCACTCTTAAAGACTTGCGTGAAAGTCCTGACGAGGTGAAGGACGGCATCGGCTATGCTTTGGAACTCG
Source organism: Pseudomonadota bacterium (assembly GCA_016195205.1). Lineage (GTDB taxonomy): Bacteria > Pseudomonadota > Alphaproteobacteria > UBA9219 > RGZA01 > JACQAB01. The sequence continues at coordinate 686 of JACQAB010000139.1, read as the reverse complement.
CGCAAAGGGGCGGCAAAGCGGAAAACGCCAAGCCTTTACAGAATTTTCGTGGTGCGGGAGTGATGGAAATCATTGAAGACTGTGGCGGCAACACATGGCGAGCTGTTTATACCGTAATGATCGCGGAAGCGATCTATGTGCTGCACTTCTTTCAAAAGAAGTCGAAGAAGGGTACCGCCACGCCGAAGAAGGAAGTTGATCTTATCCGGCGCCGCCTCCGGGAAGCGCTGGAACATGGAAAGGAGAAATGAACATGGCTACACGCATTACTAAAAGCAGCGGCAATGTTTACGCCGACCTTGGCATCAAGAGCGCCAAAGAGCACGCGCTTAAGGCCGAACTCGTGCGGCAAATCGCCGTGGCCTTGCAAGACGAAGGGCTTACCCAGGTAGCGGCGGCGCGGCGTCTGGGCATCGCGCAACCGGACGTAAGCCGGCTGCTTAAAGGACATTTCCGCCAATTTTCGGTTGAGCGGCTGATGCGCTTTCTTGTGGCGCTTGGCCAGGATGTTGAAATCGTCGTGAGTCCTGCGGCGGCCATGCGTTCCCAGACGGGCCAGCTTACCGTGACAACGCGCAGCTAATGATCAGCAAAAACCGCACTCTTTTCGTGTCCCTGCATGATCTGGCCATGGCCGCGCTGGCCTATGTTCTCAGCCTGTATCTGCGCCTGGGCAATTTCGATTT